>NZ_DASYHS010000179.1:0-7773 GCF_035998295.1 Arenibaculum sp.
ATGCCTCCTCAGTGCTCGTTGCGGTCCCGCGCGCGGCGGGCGGTTTTCCCGGCGTCCTGGCGCTCGTCGCCGCCACGGGCGCCTGCGCCGCTGATGCCGCTGTCCGCCAGCGGGGACGACGCGCCGGGCTCGGTCCCGGACCGTGCGACGCCGCGGGTTCCCAAACCCCGAGCCCGCCGGACGTCCCTCCGGAGATGCCGGCGTCCCTCGCGACGCCCGGGTCGGTGATCACGTTCGTCCGGCGCTGCGCGGTGACACCCTGCCGGCGTTCCTCCTCGGGTTTCGTCATCGCGTGCCCCTTCGGCTGCTGTCGGCGTCCTTCCAACAGCGGTGCCGGCCGGGAATCGCGGCCGCCCCGTCAGCGGCACGCGGAGATCCCGTAGGGCTCCGCCCAGCCGAGGCCGTCCTCGGTCGTGCCGGCCGGCCGGTACTCGCAGCCGATCCAGCCTTCGTAGCCCAGGGCGTCCGTCAGCGCGAACAGGTACGGGAAATTCACCTCCCCCTCCGACGGTTCGCGCCGGTCGGGTGGATTGGCGACCTGCATGTGGCCGATCAGCGGCATGAGGTTGCGCAGGCGCATGCACAGGTCCCCTTCGCTGACCTGCGCGTGGTAGAGGTCGAACTGAAGCTTGGCGCAGGACCGTCCCACCGCGTCCAGCACCCTTTGCGCCATGGCCGAATCGCGCAGGAAATATCCCGGCACGTCGCGCTGGTTGATCGGCTCGACCAGCATCGTGATGCCATGCGGCTCCAGGCGGTCGGCCGCGAGCCGCAGGTTGGCGACGTAGGTCGCCATGGCGTCCCGCGGATCGACGTCGGGTCCGGGGCAGCCCGCCATCACGTGCAGGCGCCGGCAATCCAGCGCCGTGGCGTAGTCGAGGGCGAGTTCCACCGAGTCGGCGAACTCGCGTTCGCGGCCCGGCAGCGCCGCCAGCCCGCGCTCGCCCGCCGCCCAGTCGCCGGGAGGCAGGTTGAACAGCACCTGCTCCAGGCCGTTTTCGTCCAGCCGCGCGCGGATCTCGGCCGCCGGCCACTCGTAGGGGAACAGGAACTCGACGCCGCGGAACCCGCAGGCCGCCGCGACGGCGAAGCGGTCGAGGAAGTCGCGCTCCTGGAACAGCATCGACAGGTTGGCGGCGAAGCGGGGCATGGCGGCGATCCCGGAGTTGTCGTTCCCGGCATTGTCCAGTTTTCGCCGCCGCGGTCCAGGGTCGCGCACACGCGGTCTGGACAGAGCCGGTGGGCCATAGGTAGTAATTAACCATCACCCGAACCGCTTGGCCCGCAAGCCGGAGTCCCTACGTTCCATGAACCGTCGTTCGGTCCTGAAGGTGGTGCTCGGCGCCTCCGCGTTCGGCCTGTGCCGGCTTGCATGGCCGGGCACGGCCGGTGCGTTCCCAAAGGACGGTCCGCCCCGAAAGCCGAAGCCGCCGGGCGCCGGGGTGCTGGTGATGCTGGACCCGGGTCATGGCGGCCGGGATCCCGGCGCGATCGGCGCGCGCGGCACGCTCGAGAAGGACGTGACGCTCGACATCTGCCTGTCGATAGCCGAGGCCATGTCGGACGAGCGTGGCGTGCGCGTGATGCTCACCAGGGAGAGGGACGAGTTCCTGCCGCTCGCCGACCGGGTCGAGCGGGCGCGGGAAGCGGCCGCCGACCTGTTCGTGTCCATCCATGCCGACAGCGCCCCCAACCGGGAGGCGCGCGGCCTGTCCGCCTATACCTTGTCCGAGAAGGGGTCCGACGATTTCGCCCGCGCGCTCGCCCGGCAGGAGAACCTCGCCGACCGCTTCGGCGGGATCGACATCAGCCGCGCCGCGCCGGAGGTGGCCGCGATCCTGATGGACCTGAGGGCCCGGCACACCCGCGATGCGGCCCTGTACGCGAAAGACAGCATCGTCGCCGGGGTCGGAGACCGGCTGCGGACGCTCGAGAACCCGAAACGGTCCGCCAACTTCGCCGTGCTGAAAGCCCCGGACGTGCCTTCGGTGCTGATCGAGACCGGTTTCCTGTCCAACCGGCAGGACGAAGAACTGCTGCGCGATCATGGCCATCGGGCCCGCGTCGCCGGCGTTCTCGCGCGGGAGCTGTCGTCGGTCGTGCGCCAAGCGCCCTTCGCGTGACCGCCGATGCGCCGCCTTCCGGGCGCGGCAGGTCCGGCCGCGCCCCGGCCACACCTGCCATAATTTTATCACGAACTCCAGGAAACCTGTTGCTTTCGCACACGCGGTATGACTTCTACGCGGCGCCTGCCGCACGGATCGGTAGGTTAACGGAGGTTGTCTTGAGGTCTTGGTCCTTCGCGGCGAACCTGTTCGTCTTGGCCGGTCTCGCGCTCTCCACGGGAGGCTGCGCTTCCCTCGTCGTCGGAGGGGCGGCCACGGCCGGCGTGGCCGCGGCCCAGGAGCGCGGGCTGGGCGGCGCCGCCAGGGACACCGTGATCCAGGCCAAGATCAACGACCTCTGGTTCCGCCACGACGTCGACATGTTCCGCAAGCTCGGGCTGACCGTCAACCAGGGCCGCGTTCTCGTGACCGGCCGGGCGGCGACGCCGGAGATGAGGCTGGACGCCGTCCGGCTCGCCTGGCAGGTGGACGGCGTCACCGAGGTCATCAACGAGGTCGAGGTCGACGACAGGAGCGGCATCCAGGACGCCGCGCTCGACACCTGGATCGCGACCCAGCTCCGCGGCAAGCTGATGTTCGACCGCGAGATTTCTTCCATCAACTACACCATCGATACGGTCAACGGCGTCATCTACCTGATGGGGAGCGCCCGCAACCAGGCGGAACTGGACCGCGTCACCGGCCATGCCAGATCGCTGCCCCACGTCAAGCGCGTCGTCAGCTATGTCCGGGTCATCGGATAGGCGGGCCGCCGCGACGTCCGGCTGGATCGCGTTCCTCTTCGCGCTCGCGGTCGCATGGACGGCCGGCCCGGCCTTCGCGGCGGCCGATCCCCAGGCGCTGGCCAACCGCCAGTTCATCGAGGCGATGCAGAGGATCCAGGCCGCCGACACGACGTTCGATTCCAAGGAAGAGAGCCGGCTCCTGCGCGAGGCCGAGCAGCTGCTGGACGCGATCGTGCGGGACTACCCGGAAAGCCCGGTCGCGGTGCAGCTGATCACCAACCAGTTCATCGGCGACTTCGACGTCTTCGAGTTCAAGAACCGGGTCCGTGCGCTGATCTGCAACGAGCCGCAGGCCACGGCGTGCTTCCTGTACCGGATCGAGATGCTGCTGCCCCCGCTGGAGCAGCCGGTCACCACGCCGCGCTGGGACTGGCTGTCGCTGGCGGTCGCCTATCATCACGCCGGCTCGCCGGACAAGGCGAAGGGCATCATCGCGCCGTTCCTGGGGGCGTTGCGCCGCGGCAAGGTCACCGACGGCGCCGAGCAGGACCTGTTCGTCGCCCGCGCGCTCGCCCTGACGGGGCAGATGGACCTGGCGCTGCAGATAACCCGCAGCATCAACGACTGCTCCACGCGCATCTACAACCTCGCCGACATCGCGGAGATCGCCGCCTGGAACGGCGATCCCGGCCTGGCCGGCGCACTCGCGGAAGAGGCCAAGTCCCACGCCGCGGCGAAGGGATGTTCGTGGGAACTCGGGCTCGTGGTCCAGGCGCTGCTGCATGCCGGCCGCGAGGCGGAGGCGCGCACGCTGTTCCTCAACACGGTCGAGCAGCAGTTCTCCCGCTTCCGGGAGACGCGCCAGGATTGCTGCCCGGCCGAGCTGGCCGTCGCGGCTGCGGACCTCAACGAGGTCAACCTCGCCCTCGGGCTGCTGCGCGCCGTGCAGGAGGACAGTCCCTGGACGGTTCCCGCGGTGCTCGGCCGCCTGGCCGGCAACGGGGAAACCGCGCTCGCCACGGCGTATCTCGATCAGCTCCAGGACCCCGACCAGCACGCGGAGGTTCTGGCGGAGTTCGTGGCGGCGGCCCTCGATCGCGGCGACGCCGCCGGGGCGGCGGAGAACATGGCGCGCCTTCAGGAGCTCGCGCGCGATCCCGCGAACCGCCGTCCCGCCGTCCTGGTCCAGCTCGCACGGGCCGAGAGGCGCCTGCATGGCGACGACCGCTGGCGGAGCACCTTCCTGTCCGCGGTGAACGCGGCGGAACGCAGCAGCGCCTATGTGCGGCGCGACATCGGGGCGCCGCTGCTCGCAGCCCTCGTCGGCATCGAGACGGGCAAGCCGCTGCTCGACTGATCCCCGTTCGATTGGCGCCGTTCGATCGACTGCGGACGCGCGCGCCGGAGTCATGGTAAACAGCGTTCAGAACGAGCAACCCCGGTCCTCCATGGCTTCCGAATACGTCCTGGCGATCTCCTGTCCCGACACGATCGGCATCGTCGCCGCCGTATCCGGCTTCCTGGCGACACGCGGCTGCAACATCGTCGACAGCGCCCAGTACGGCGACAGGCAGAGCGGAGCCTTCTTCCTGCGCATCCATTTCGCGGCGCCCCAGGGCGGGGATGCGCCCGGGGACGACGATCTGGCGCGCGGGTTCGTTCCGCTGGGCGAGCGGTTCTCGATGCGCTGGGCGCTCCACGACCTCGCCCGCAAGCCGCGATTGCTGGTCATGGTCTCAAGGGCGGGGCACTGCCTGAACGACCTGCTCTATCGCTACCGCACCGGCGGCCTGGACGTCGAAATCCCGGCCATCGTGTCCAACCATGCCGATTTCGAGGGGCTGGCCGCCTGGCATGGGATCCCGGTCCACCACCTGCCGGTCACGCCGCAGACCCGCGTCCGCCAGGAGGCGCAGCTGCTGGAGATCGTCGAGCGGGAGCGGATCGACCTTGTCGTGCTGGCCCGCTACATGCAGGTGCTGTCTCCGGGGCTGTGCGAGCTCCTCGGGGGGCGCTGCATCAACATCCACCACTCGTTCCTGCCGAGCTTCAAGGGCGCGAAGCCTTACGCCCAGGCGTTCGCGCGCGGCGTCAAGCTGATCGGCGCCACCGCCCACTACGTCACGTCCGACCTGGACGAAGGCCCGATCATCGAACAGGAAGTGGCGCGGGTCGACCACACGCAGACCGCCGACGACCTGGCGGCCGTCGGGCGCGACATCGAAAGCGTGGTCCTCGCCAGGGCGGTCCGGTACCACGTCGAGCATCGCGTCATGCTCAACGGCGCGAAGACCGTGGTTTTCCGGTAAGGGGCCGCCGGCTCAGCGCGGTCGGGGCGTGAAGACGGCCTGGGTGATCGCCCGTTCGATCTGCTCGCGGGTGAACGGCTTGCGGATCACGGGGCCGAGCTGGTCGAGGCCGCGCCTGCGCAGCTCCTCGGCGAACGCCGTCACGAAGATGATCGGCAGATCGCTGCGCTCGCGCAGTGCCTGGGCGGTCACGATGCCGCTGCCGCCATGGGCGAGGCGGATGTCCATCAGCGCGAGCGTCGGCTGCGTGCGGGCGGCCGTGTCCAGCGCTTCTTCCATGGTGGCGGCGGTACCGGCGACCTTGTGCCCCATCGCCAGCACGGTCTCGCCGAGGTCGTAGGCGATGATGGCGTCGTCCTCGACGATGAGGATGTTGGCGACGAGCTGCTCGCGCACAGCGTTCTGCGCGTCCGCGAGAGCGGCGCGCGCCCCGTCGACCGGCAGGGACATGACCTCGGCCGCCTGCGCGACCGCAAGCTCCTCCAGGCTGACCAGCAGGTACAGGCGGCGCTTGTGCTCGGGCAACCGGGTGAGCGCCTCCTCGATCGGGTGGACGCGGGCGCCGGGAGGGCTCGCGGGGCCGTCGCCGGCGAGCCGGTTCAGCAGCCCGTAGAGGGGCAGTCTGCTGCCGGGGGACGGCTCGTCGTCGAGCCTATGGACCTCCGGCTCGCCGAGGGCCGTCTCCACGGCCCGGGTCACGAGCGCATCCCCGGCTTCCGTGGAGCCGACGAGGGCGCGGGCATAGCGGCGCAGGAACGGGAGGTGGGCCATCATGTGGTTGGCCTGTGTCTCCATGCTCCTCCGTCCCCCCGCGTATGTTCGATGTCGACCAACATTGGTGTATCCCGCTGGGACAGGCAATTCAAGACGACCCACGGTCCATGGGCGCTCGCATTGGCCTTACGCCCAGCAGTCAAGGCATAGCACCAACAGGAGAATTGCAGACATCCCGGGGCCGCCGGCCGTGTCCGGACCGCCCTGCGGATTTCCCGTTCGGGCGGCGGAACCGCGGGCCCCGGTACAGGTTATCAGGAAGCCATGCTCGACCTGCTGCTTCTTTGTCCCGAGGTTCCCCGGCCTGCCGCTTCCGGCCGCGAGGCTCGTTTGTGGCGGGTGCTCCGGCACGTCGCGGGCCGTTACCGGGTGCATCTCGGATGCTTCGCGGACGAGGCCCTCGACCGCCGGACGGAGGGGTTGCTCCGACAGTTCTGCCATAGCAGCTATTTCGCGCGCCCACGTCCGGCGGTCTCGCGCCCAGGCAGGCTCGCGCTCCTGGCCGGCCGCTGGGAGCCGCCGGCGGCCAGGCACGCCGGCCTGCAGGCCTGGGTGGAGCGCATCTGGGCGGAGCGGCGGCCGGCCCGGGCGCTCGCCATGGGAACATCGCTCGGGCACTACGCCCTGATCCGGCCGGACATCCCGGCGCGCCGGATCGTCGATCACCATGATCTGGTCCACGGCGAGGACGCGGCGCGCTGGCTCCTGCCGCCGGGCATGCTGCCGCCGATCCGGCGCTGGCTGCTGGCGCTCGAGGCCCGGGCACTCGTGCTTGCGGGCGGTGCAGGCGCGCCGGCCTGGCACGCCCATCTCATCGCCTCGTCCGCCGTCGCCGAACGGCTCAGGGACGCCGTGCCGGACCAGGGGCACAGGATCCATCATTTCCCCGACGGCATCGACGGGAACTGGTTCTCTCCGGACCAGGGGCTCCAGAATCCCCTGCCCCGGGGCGGCCCGACCCTGTTGTTCGCGGGCGGCGTCCGGACCCGCAATGGGGTCGAGGCCGCGGCATGGTTCGCGCGCGAGGTGCTGCCGCGGCTCCGGGCGGCACGGCCGGAGACGAGGCTCGTGATCCCCGGGGAAGAGGCGGTCGCCGGCTTGGCGGCGCTGGTCACGGTGCCGGGCGTGGTCTTCACCGGCCCTTCCGTAGACCGGCGCGCCTTGCTGCTGCATGCCGACGTCGTGGTGGCGCCCCATCGCGAGGCCGAGCGGGGCGGGCTGCTGGAGGCGATGGCGATGGCGCGCCCGACGGTCGCCACGGCCGCCGCCGCCGCCGAACTCGGTACGCATGCCGGTCACGAGCTCTGGCTCGCGGAGGATGCGGAGGCGTTCGCCAAGGCCGTCGACATCGCGCTCGACCCGCGGGTAGGGCCGCCGACCGGCCGCGCGGCCCGGATCAGGGTGCAGGCGGACCTGTCGTGGGAAGCGGTGCTGGAACGCTTCGACCGCCTCGTCGAAGGCCAGCCTAGTCCGCGGCAGCCGGTCGTATGGCCGATCACGTCCCGTTCCGGGAGCTGACGCGGCGGATTCCGGCGGCATCCCGTCCATAAAGATGATATAGGCCGGCGCAGGCGGCGGAGCCATTCCGCCGAGACACGCGTCAAGGAGGTATTCTTGTCAAACGGCCAGCTTTTGCACCTCGTATTCGGCGGACAGCTGGTGCGGCCGGACACGACGGAGTTCATTGACCCGCGCAACCTGCACATCGTGGGCATCTATCCCAACTACGCCGAGGCATACACGGCTTGGCGCGGGGCAACCGCCGCCACGGTCGACGACGCCCACATGCGCTACTTCATCGTCCATCTCCACCGCTTCCTCGATCCCGAGAAGGACGGC
>NZ_DASYHS010000235.1:0-22464 GCF_035998295.1 Arenibaculum sp.
TCTTTTCGGTACGACGGCACTGCTCGGGGGGCTCCTGCTGGCCCAGGGCGCGTCCGCGGCGGAGACCACGGTGAAGATCGGCGGCGACATCCGCTTCGACGCGGGCTACATCGACGACGACCTGAACGGTGATCCCAACGACATCAGCTTCCTGTCGGAATTCCGCCTGCCGATCACCATGGACGCCGTGGCCGACAACGGCCTGCAGTATGGCGCGATGGTCCGCATCCGCAACACCGGCCAGGCCGGCACGGGCATCCAGGCTGACCGCCGCTTCATCTACGTCGGCGGCGACTGGGGTCGCGTCGAGATGGGCAGCGAGTGGGGCGTGACCACGAAGCTCGAAGTGATGGCTCCGACGATCGGCATCGGCCAGATCGACGGCACCTGGGGCGACTTCTCCGACCTCGGCGAGTTCAGCTACTCGCACGCCACCGAGTACGACCGCTCGACCAAGATCGCCTACTACACGCCGCGTTTCGCGGGCTTCCAGGCCGGTGTCTCCTATGCGCCGGAACGGGATGCCCAGGGCGACGCGAACCGCCGGCTCGGCGGCACCTACGAGGATCAGGTCGAAATCGGCGCCAACTACACCGGTGACTTCAGCGGCTTCGGCGTCAAGCTCGGCGCAGGGTACACGATGGCTGAAGCCAAGACGGCAGGCGTGGATGACCTGAGCTCCTGGTACGCCGGTGCGCAGGCGAGCATCGCGGGCTTCGTGGTCGGCGGCGGCTACTTCGACGACGGCGAGAACGCTACTGGCGTCGAAGAGGACGGCTGGAACGCCGGTGTGACCTACACCATGGGTGACTTGGCCGTCGGCGCCAGCTACGGCATGGTCGAGAGCGGTGCGACGGAAGACACCCTGTGGTCGGTCGGCGCCAGCTACCTTCTGGCTCCGGGCCTGAGCGCCAACCTCGACCTCTACTTCTTCGACGCTGAGAACGCCGATCCGGCGCTCTACACCGGCGGCAGCAACGAAGGGACCATGGCAGTGTTCCGTACCCGCCTGACCTTCTAAGTCGGCAGTTACGGCCACTTCTCGGGACGGGGCGCCACGGTGTGGCGCCCCGTTCTCGTTTCCGGGACTGGGACTGCCCGCCCGCGAATCCGGTGCCAGCCCCCTCCATAGAAGTGGTGCCTCTTAAGCGCCCGGGCGGTTCCCAAGCCCCCCGTGACGCATTGCTCCCTTTCCTGTTGAGACCGGGACAGAAGGCCAGCAGGCCTTTTCCGAATGAGGGAGCAAGACATGCGTATCAGCCTGATCACGATGTGCTCGGCCGTGGCCCTGATGGCCGCTCCGGCCTTCGCCCAGACCACAACCACGTCCCCGACCACGTCCCCGACCACGTCCCCGACCGTGGAGACCCCGGTGATCGGCGCCGAGGAGAGCACGTCGGTCATGGAAGAGTCGGTCATGGAAGAGCAGGCGAGGGAGGACACCTCGATCCTCGGCGACCAGGAGGACGTCCCGGAGGTCGGCGTCGTGCCGCCGCCGCCGGTCGAGCGGCCGTCGAATTGCGTGGCCACCGACCCGACCTGCGAAATGGGCGACCAGGGCGGAGCTGCGAGTGGCGGTTCCGGCGGCACGGCCCAGTAACACGGCCCAGTAACCACGTCCAAGGGAGCCACGGCTGGCAGCGGGATGCCGCTGCCAGCCTGTTTCCGGCACCCGAAGAGGCCCGTTGGCGGTATATGCCGGCACGGGCCTTTTCTTATGGGCAGGGGAATCGCTTCAGGTTATAGGCGCTGGCGTGCCGCCGTTATAGGCGCTGGCGTGCCGCCCAGGCCGACACCAGGTGCAGCGGCCCGCGGTCCTTGGCCCGGTCATGGCCGCGCCGCGAGGTCTTGCCGGCCGATGCACACGAACTCGGGCGCCGGCTCGCGCAGGGCGTCCACCCAGGCGGTGAAGCAGGTCTGGAAGAGGTCAGGGTCGAGGGCGTTGAGCGTGTCGTGCGCCGGGATGCCTCGCTCGTAGGGCAGGAAGCGGCGCAGGAAGTCCAGCCGCAGCCGGCCCCAGAAGCCGGATCTCGACGAAGTCGTCCATGCCGCTCAGGGTCGCGCACAGCACCAGCAGCAGGATTTCCGGCAGCGGGTACAGCACCCGCCACTGCTGGCGCGGATCGCGCAATGCCGAGAAGTGGTCCGGAAGCGACACAGGGCGGGCCGGCGGATGGGCCATCACGATCTCCTCGCAACCGGAGCCTCCCATGAATCACGGCTCCATCCCCTCTGGAAATCCCCGACACCCTCAACCTGAAGCGATTGCCCTGGCCGTTTAAACGGCCCCCGCTTGCTACGCCGCGGCTTTTTTGCTTTAACTCCACGCGCAACTGCTGGGTAACGGGCAATGGCCGGTCGGCTCCTTCCAATCCGCGTAGATTTCAGGCGTACCGCCGCGGCGGCGGCGCTGGGCTGTCTGCTGGCGCTGGGTGCCTGCGGCGGCATCGAGTCCGAGGCGAGCTATCCCGACCCGAACGAGGGTTTGTACGACCAGGGCAGCCTGCTTGGCGGCGACGGCGGGGTCACCCTGCTCGGTCCCCGCCGCGCCCGCGGCGACCAGGAGGCAACCGGCATCGGCGTCAACAGCTATCTGTGGCGCGCCTCGCTCGACACGCTGGCCTTCATGCCGCTGGCCTCGGCCGACCCCTTCGGCGGCGTGATCCTGACCGACTGGTACGCCCCGCCCGAGACGCCGTCCGAGCGCTTCAAGGTCAACCTCTACATCCTCGACCGCCAGCTCCGCGCGGACGGCCTGCGCCTGTCGGTGTTCCGGCAGATGCGCGGCCCGTCCGGCGAATGGCAGGACGCGGGCGTTGGCACCGACACCGCCCGCCAGCTCGAGGACGCGATCCTGACCCGCGCCCGGCAGCTCCGGATCGCGCAGGCCGCCGTCCAGTAGGCAGGGCGGCACCCCAACCCTTTCCCCGGCGCCCGCGCGGCGGCGTCTTCCACCGATCGGACGGGCGCCGTTCGCCAGCACAGGAGACGACCGCCGCGATGTCGCGATACAATTTCAAGGAATCCGAGGCGCGCTGGCAGGCTGCCTGGAACGAGCACGGCAGCTTCCGCGCCGTCGAGGATCCCTCCCGGCCCAAATACTACGTGCTGGAGATGTTCCCCTACCCGTCGGGCCGGCTCCATGTCGGCCATGCGCGCAACTACGCGCTCGGCGACGTGGTGGCGCGCTACAAGCGCGCGCAGGGCTTCAACGTGCTGCACCCCATGGGCTGGGACGCCTTCGGCCTGCCGGCGGAGAACGCGGCGATCGCCAACAAGGTCCACCCCGCCGACTGGACCTTCGAGAACATCCGGGTCATGCGCGGCCAGCTCCAGCTTATGGGCCTGTCCTACGACTGGGAGCGCGAGGTCGCGACCTGCACCCCGGAATACTACAAGCACGAGCAGAAGATCTTCCTCGACTTCCTGAAGGCCGGCCTCGCCTACCGCAAGGAGAGCTGGGTCAACTGGGACCCGGTCGAGCACACCGTGCTCGCCAACGAGCAGGTAATCGACGGGCGCGGCTGGCGCTCCGGCGCGCTGGTCGAGAAGCGCAAGCTGAGCCAGTGGTTCCTCGAGATCACCCGCTACGCCGAGGAGCTGCTGGCCGCGATCGCCGGCCTCGACCGCTGGCCGGACAAGGTTCGGCTGATGCAGGAGAACTGGATCGGCAAGTCCTCGGGCCTGCGCTTCGCCTTCGACGTGGTCGGGCGCGAGGACCGGATCGAGGTGTTCACGACCCGGCCCGACACGCTGTTCGGCGCCTCCTTCGTGGCCCTGTCGCCGAACCACCCGCTGACGGCCGAGCTGGCGGAGAAGAACCCCGCGCTCGCCGGCTTCGTCGCGGAGTGCAACCGCCTGGGCACCAGCGAGGCCGCGATCGAGACGGCGGAGAAGCTCGGCTACGACACCGGCCTGACCGTCGCGCACCCGTTCCAGCCCGGCCGCACGCTGCCGGTCTGGGTCGCGAACTTCGTGCTGATGGAATACGGCACCGGCGCCATCTTCGGCTGCCCCGCGCACGACCAGCGCGACCTGGACTTCGCGCGCAAATACGGCCTCGACGTGATCCCGGTCGTCTTCCCCGAGGGCGCTGCCCCCGCGGAGTTCCGGATCGGCGACGAGGCCTATACCGGCCCGGGCCGGCTCGGCAATTCCGGCTTCCTCGACGGGCTCGACGTCGAGGACGGCAAGCGCGCCGCGATCGCGCGCATGGAGGAGCTCGGCCGCGGCGAGGGCACGACGATCTACCGCCTGCGCGACTGGGGCGTGTCGCGCCAGCGCTACTGGGGCTGCCCGATCCCCGTGATCCATTGCGAGGCCTGCGGCATCGTCGCGGTCCCCGACGACCAGCTCCCGGTCGAGCTGCCGTCCGACGTCGACTTCGACGAGCCCGGCAACCCGCTCGACCGGCACCCGACCTGGAAGCACGTCTCTTGCCCATCCTGCGGCGGCGCGGCGCGGCGCGAGACCGACACCTTCGACACCTTCGTCGAAAGCTCCTGGTACTTCGCGCGCTTCGCCTCGCCCAAGGTCGAGGACCGTGCCTTCGACCGCGCCGCCGCCGAGTACTGGCTGCCAGTCGACCAGTATATCGGCGGGGTGGAGCATGCGGTCCTGCACCTGCTCTATTCCCGCTTCTTCACCCGCGCGCTCAGCGAGTGCGGCTATCTCGACCTGGCGGAGCCCTTCGCCGGGATGATGACCCAGGGCATGGTGACGCACGCGACGTATCGCGACCGCGACGGCCTGTGGCTCTACCCGGAGGAGGTGGCGCTGCGTGACGGCACGCCGGTGCGGGCGTCCGACGGCGCTCCGGTCGAGGTCGGCCGCCTCGAGAAGATGAGCAAGTCCAAGAAGAACGTCGTCGGGCTCGAAGGCATGATCGAGAGCTACGGCGCCGACACGGTGCGCCTGCTGCTGCTGTCCGACAGCCCGCCCGAGCGCGACCTGGAATGGACCGAGGCCGGCATCGACGGCGCCTGGCGCTACGTCAACCGGTTGTGGCGCCTCGTGACCGAGCCGGCCGTGCCGCTGCCCCCGCCCGGCGCGCCGGCCCCGGCGTCCTTCTCCGACGCCGCCCTGGCGGTGCGTCGCGTCACCCACAAGACGGTCGCCGCGGTGGCCCAGGACCTCGACCGCTTCCACTTCAACAAGGTGGTCGCGCGCGTGCGCGAGCTGACCAACGCGCTGGCCGACCTCCAGGGAGCCGGCGAAGGGGAGGCATGGGCGCTGCGCGAAGGCTGCGAGGTGCTGGTCACGCTGGTGAACCCGATGATGCCGCATCTCGCCGAGGAGCTGTGGCATCGCCTCGGCCATCCCGGCCTGCTCGCGGACCAGCCCTGGCCGGAGGCCGACCCGGCCCTGGTGGTCGAGGACACGGTCAAGGTCGCGGTCCAGGTCAACGGCAAGCTCCGGGCGACGATCGAGCTGCCGCGCGACTGCGCCGAGGCCGAGGCCCGCGAGGTAGCGCTGGCCGAGCCGAACGTCCAGCGGGCGATGGACGGCAAGCCGCCGCGCAAGGTGATCGTGGTCCCGAACCGCATCGTCAACGTGGTCGCCTGACCGAATCCTCCCTCTCCCCACGGGAGAGGGAGGGCCCGCACCGAAGGTGCGGGAGGGTGAGGGCGGCCCCCAGCCGGAAGCCCCAGGTGAAGCTCCCCCCCGCGCGCATCGACGCCTTCGTCCGCCGGCCCGACCCGCAGGTCCGGGTCGTGCTGGTCTACGGCCCGGATGCCGGCCTCGTGCGCGAGCGGGCGGATGCGCTTGCCCGGTCCGCGGTGCCCGACCTCGCCGATCCGTTCCGCGTCGCCGATCTCGCGGCCGACGCGATCGCCAAGGACCCGGCCCGCCTCGCCGACGAGATGGCGGCGATCGCGCTGACCGGCGGGCGGCGCTGCGTGCGCCTGCGCGGAGCCGACGAGGGCCTGACCGCGGCCTTGCAGGCGGCGCTCTCCGACCTCCCTCCCGGCGACACGCTGGTCGTGGCCGAGGCGGGCGACCTCGGCAAGGGCTCGAAGCTGCGCACGCTGTGCGAGGCGTCGGACCATGCCGCGGCGATCCCCTGCTACGTCGAGGACGAAGCGGCGCTGGCGCGCACGATCGCCGACATGCTCTCGGCCCACGGCCTGACCGCCAGCCGCGACGCCGAGGAGTTCCTGGCCGCGAGCCTGGTCGGCGACCGCATGGTCGCCCGCGGCGAGATCGAGAAGCTCGTGACCTACATGGGCGAGGAGCGCCGGGTCGAGCTGTCCCACGCCCAGGCCGCCATCGGCGACAGCGGCGCGCTCGAGATCGACGCGCCGGCCTGGGCGGCGGGCGAGGGCGACTACGCCGCGATCGACCGCTCGCTCCAGCGCCTGCTGGGCGAGGGCGTCAGCCCGGTCGCGATCCTGCGCACGGCCCAGCGCCATTTCCAGCGCCTGCACGTCGTCGTGGCCCAGGTCGCGCGCGGCGAGCCCGCGGAGAAGGCGGCGGGCTCGCTGAAGCCGCCCCTGTTCTTCAAGACGCGCGGCCAGTTCCTGGGCCAGGCCCGGCGCTGGTCGCCGGCGGCCCTGCGCCAGGCGCTGGACCGGCTGACCGAGGGCGAGGCCGACTGCAAGCGCACGGGCATGCCCGACCACACCGTGTGCGCCCGCACCCTCTACCAGCTCGCGGCGCTCGCCCGCGGGCGCGGCCAGCGCTAAGGGCCCGGTTCCGGATGTCCGAGACCGCGCCGCGCTCGACTGCCGATGCGACCCCGCCGCGAAGAAAAAAGCCCCCGCGCGATGCGCGGGGGCCAGTCTGATTGGGAGGAACCGCACCACAGATGCGATGGCCCTTTCTTAGGCCGTTAAGGTTAGCAAGAGGTTAATTTTTGATCGTTTGTGGCTTCTAACCGAAATTTAAGAGGCGCCGGGAGAATCTATGCCGGTCCACACGTTCCGGTCGGAGAAGCCGATGGTCTCGTCCGTTCGCGCCGCGGTCCTGGTGGCGCTGCTGTTCGGGCTCGCCGCCTGCGCCGTCCGCCCGCCGCCGGAACCCCCCGCCCCCGTGCCGGCCGCGCCCGTCCCGGTGCGCAGCATCGTGCTGCAGCATCCCTGGGAGAAGGACAGGATCGAGGTGGCGTATCGCCGCGGCGGCGACTACGACGCCCGGGCGCTGGCGGCGGCCTCCACGCTGTTCCGCGACCGCAAGACCGGCGAGGTCCATTCCGTCGACCCCCGGCTCCTCGACCTGCTATGGGACCTGCGCGCCCGCCTCGGCCTGCCGGAGACCCATCCGATCCACGTCGTCTCCGGCTACCGGACGCCCGTCCTGCGGAAGTCCGGCAGCTTCCACAACCGGGGCGAGGCGGCCGACATCCGCATCCCCGGTGTGCCCGGGCGCGCCGTGGCGGCGGTCGCCCGCGATCTCGGCCGCGGCGGCTGGGCGCATTATCCCGGTTCCGACCACGTCCATGTCGATATCGGCCCGGTCCGGACCTGGGCCGCGCGCTGACCGGTCACCCGCGGGCCCCGACCCCGGCGGCCCCGACCCGGAGCGACGCCGCCGCCGCCGCGCAGGCGACGAGCGTCCAGGCCGCGCAGCCGAGGAACAGCGCCTCGAACGAGACCCCCAGGTCCAGCAGCACGCCGAACAGCACCGGCGAGGCCGCCGACGAGACCACCATCAGCGACGCCGCGAGCGAGCGGGTCATGCCCAGGCTGGCCGCGCCGTACAGGTCGACCCAGACGGCGTTGATGACGACGCTGTTGGTCCCGGCGGTGAGGCCGGCCAGCACCATGAAGGCCAGCGCAGCACCCTCGCCCCTGCCGAGGCCGAGCGCCAGCACCCCGGCGGTCAGCGGCAGCAGCAGCACCGGCGCAAGGCGCTGCGCGCCGAACCGGTCGGCCGCCGGCCCGGCCGCGAGCGAGGCGACGACCGCCGCCAGGGCGAAGCCGGCGATCGATGAGGCGAACCAGGCGAGCGACCAGCCCCGCGCCTCGACCAGGGCGACCTGGTGGAAGGAGACACCCGTCACGACGAAGGCCGGCGTCACCAGGGCCGGGACGAGCAGCAGGAACCGCGGGTCCCGCAGGACCCCGGCGGTGGTGATCCCCACCGGCGACGCCATGGCGGACGGCCGGCCGCCCCCGCCCCCGCCCGCATCCCCGTCCCCGCGCAGCAGCAGCCGCACCGCCGCGGGCCCGACCGCGAGGAGGAGTGCTGCCAGCACGGCCCAGATCGTCCGCCAGCCGATCGCGGTCATCGCCAGGACGACCAGCGGCGGGAACACCACCTCGCCCGCCGCGAAGCCGAGGGCGCCGATGCTGACCGCCTTGCCGCGCCCGGCCCCGGCGCCGCGCGCCAGACCGGTCATCGCCGTGTGCGTCATCAGGCCCTGCCCGCACAGCCGGAGGCCGAACAGCGCCATCGCCAGCACCGCGACATGGGCGGAGACCGCCATCAGCAGGCAGGCGGCGGCAAGGCCCAGACACACCGCGGTCGCGTAGCGGGGCAGGGCGACACGGTCGATCCGGCGCCCGACCCAGGGCAGGCACAGCGCGCTCGCCAGCGTGGCGGCCGAATAGATGCCGCCGAAGCCGCCGTTCGTGAGACCGAAGGCCGCGCGGATCTCGCCGCCCGACAGCGCGATCATGAAGGTCTGGCCGAAGCTGGAGAAGAAGGTCAGGAGGAACCCGAAGGCGAGCAGCCGCCTGTGGGTCGCGACGAAGCGCAGATAGGCCGACGCCGACGAGCCGATGGTCAAGGACGCGGACCTCGCTGCTGGGAGATGCTACGCCTCGGGATCGGCATCGATGCCGAGGGCGGCGAAATTCTGCACCGTCGCCTCGCCGAGGGGAAGGCGGCGCGCCCGCGCCGCGGCGGCGGCGCGTTCGGCGATCAGGTCGAAGCCGTCCAGCGAGCTTTCCAGCTTGACGGTGCCGCCGCCGCGCAGCGTCATGTGCATCCAGCCCTCCCGGCGGTCGCGCCGGGTCGAGTAGTAGGTGAGCCGCACCGAGCGCAGCTCCGACCACGACACCCGCCCGCCGAGCGGCCCGCGCGCCCGGACCCCGTCCTCGTCCAGCTCGACCACCGTCGCGTGGCGCTGCGCCGTGCGCAGCCCGAACAGCGCGAACAGCAGCGCGGCCGTCCCCAGCGCCACCCCCGCCCACACCGCGACGTCGACCGCGAGCAGCGGCCCGGCGGTCAGCACCAGCCCGCCGCCGGAACGCGCATAGTCCGCCAGCAGCGGTCCCTTCGGATAGCGGAAGGTCTCCCCGGTCACTCCATTCCCCCTGTTGCCCCTCCAGCCGCCTCCCCGGCCGCCTCCCCGTTGCGGCGCGCCAGCAGCCCCGCGCATTCCGCCATGCTCTCGGCGTCGTCGAAGGCGGCGATGCCCGCGGCCTCCAGCTCGGCGAACCACTCCTGCCTGTGCTCCAGCGTGCCCATCATGCAGTGGAGCATCGGCTTGCCCCAGCGCGCCGCCGCGGCCGCCAGCCGGGCGACGACCGGCGCCGCGTCGACCATGAAGGGGACGACGTGGAGGCCGAGGATCGCGTCGTAGGCGTCGGCGGCCTCGGCGATCACCGCGTCGGCAGCGGCGCCGAAGCGGTCCTCGCGCGCGTCCGCCAGCAGGTCCAGCGGGTTGGCGACCGATGCTTCCGGCGGCAGCGCCGCGCGCAGGGATGCCGCGAGCGGGCCGGGCAGGGCCGGCAGCTCCAGCCCCTCGACCGCGCAGCGGTCCGTGCACAGCACGCCGGGGCCGCCGGAGTTGGACAGCACGAGCACCCGCCGGCCGATGCCGCGCGGGAAGGTGCCGAAGCCCTTGGCCGCGAGCAGCAGGCGGCGCAGGCTCCTGACGCGGATCACCCCGCATTGCGCCAGGAAGCGCGCCGTCTCCGCGTCGCTGCCGGCCGTCCCGCCGGTATGCGCGGCGACGGCCCGGGCGCCGGCTTGCGTCCGTCCCCCGACCAGCGCCACGACCGGCTTCGCGGCCGAGACGCGGCGCGCCACCTCCTGGAACCGCTCCGCGTCGGCGAAGGACTCGGCGTAGATCAGCACGCAGGAGATCGAGGGCTGCGCGCCGAGATGATCGAGGTAGTCCTCGACGGCGAGATGCATGCCGTTCCCGACCGAGACGACCGTCATCAGCGGCAGCCCCATCGCGTTCGCCTTGGCGATCACCTCCTCGGCCAGCGCGCCGGACTGGCTGATCAGGGCGATGCCGCCGGTGCCGGGGCGTGGACCCGACGGCAGGTCGCGCAGGAAGGTCGCGGCCAGCGGGCCGGCCGGGTCGAGATGGATCAACCCCGCGCAGTTCGGCCCGGCGATCGTCAGCCCGGCCGCGCGGGCCAGCTCGCGCAGCTCCGCGTCGCGGGCGCGGCCCGCCTCGCCCGCCTCGCCGAAGCCGCCCGGCAGGACCAGGAAGGTCCGGTGTCCCGATCCCGCCGCCTCGCGCACCGCGTCGACGATGCGCTCCGGCCCGATCGCGACCACGGCGAGGTCGGCCGGCTCGGCGAGCTCGCCGGCGGAGCGCGCCGCCTCGATGCCGAAGATCGTGCCGCCGCGCGGATTGACCGGAACCACCCGGCCGGCGTAGCCGGACCGGCGCAGCATCTGCATCACCGCCCCGCCCGACGAGGTCGGCCTTTCGCCGGCGCCGATCACCGCGACGCTGCGCGGCGCGAACAGGCTGCGAAGATCGCGCATGCCTTCCCCTTCCCCGTGTTCAGGCGTTCCCGTGTTTGGCGTTCCCGTCCTCAGACATCCACGTCCACCAGCACCGGCACGTGGTCGGAGGGCTTCGGCTCCCAGCCGCGGGCGTCGCGCAGCACCCGGCTGCTCCTCAGCCCGCCCGCGAGCGGCCCGGTGACCCAGACGTGGTCGAGCCGGCGGCCGCGGTTGCTCTCCGCCCAGTCGCGCGCCCGGTAGCTCCACCAGGTGTACAGCTTCTCCGACTCGGGCACGAAACGCCTCATCGCGTCGACCCACCCGATCGAGCGGCGCATCGCCTCGAGCCGCTCGACCTCGGCCGGCGTATGGGAGACGACGTCCAGCATCTGCTTGTGGGACCAGACGTCGTTCTCCAGCGGCGCGACGTTGAAGTCGCCGACGACGACCATCGGCCGGTCGGGCGAGCGGTGCTGCGGCCACCATGCCGCCATCTCCTCCAGGAACTGGAGCTTGTGGGCGAACTTGTCGTTCACGGCCGGGTCCGGCACGTCGCCGCCCGACGGGACGTAGACGTTGTGGATCTCGACCCCGTCGATGGTGGCCGAGGCGTGGCGGCAGTCCTCGCGCCCGCACCAGTGATGGAAGGTGTTCCCCGACAGCGGCCGGCGCGACAGGATCGCGACGCCGTTGTAGCCCTTCATGCCGTGGATCACGGCATGGCCGTAGCCGCGGTCGGCGAAGGCCTTGCGGGGAAAGGAGTCGTCGACGGTCTTGGTTTCCTGCAGGCACAGCACGTCGGGCTCGGCCTCGTCGAGAAGCCGCAGCACCAGGTCCAGGCGCAGCCGGACCGAGTTGATGTTCCAGGTCGCGATTCGCACGGGTGTCCTCGGATCGTCATGGGTGCGCCGCCCGGGGCCGGCCCGGGCGTGCGCACTCTACCACCCTGGTGCGGAGAGACTACCCGATCGTGATCGAAAGCTCGCCGAGCCCGTCGACATGGCCGCGCAGGCGGTCGCCGCGCGCGACCGGGCCGATGCCCTCGGGCGTGCCGGTGTAGATCAGGTCGCCGGGCCGCAGCTCGACCAGCCCCGACAGGTAGGCGATCGTTTCCGGCACGCTCCAGATCAGGTCGGCGAGGTCGGCCTTCTGGCGGATCTCGCCGTTGACCTCCAGCCAGATGGCGCCCCGGTCGGGATGGCCGACGCGGGCGGCCGGCCGGATCGCGCCGCAGGGCGCCGACTGGTCGAAGCCCTTGCCCATGTCCCAGGGACGGCCGAGCTTCTTGGCCTGGGACTGGAGGTCGCGGCGCGTCATGTCCAGGCCGACCGCGTAGCCGAAGACGTGTTCCAGCGCCCGGTCGGCCGGGATGTCCCGCCCGGCGCCGCCGATCGCGACCACCAGCTCGATCTCATGGTGCAGTTCGGACGTCGCCGGGGGATAGGCCATGGCGGCGCCGTCGGGGATCACGGCGTCGGCTGGCTTCATGAAGAAGAACGGCGGCTCGCGGTCGGGGTCGTGGCCCATCTCCCGGGCATGCGCCGCGTAGTTGCGGCCGACGCAGTAGATGCGGCGCACGGGATAGAGCTCCGCGGCGCCGTCTATCGCGACGGCGGGCGGCTGCCACGGGGGGATCGCGTAGGCCATCAGGCTGCCTTTCTCTTTCAAGTTGCGTGGGGTCCCCTCTCCCCCTGGGAGATGGGGTGGTTCAGAATACCCGATACCTCCCGCCGATGACGCCCAGCGGCCAGCGGCCGGCGGCGAACAGGCGGTACTTGGCCGCGAACGCGTGCTCCGGGCCGGCACCCGCCGCCAGCGCCGCGGCGGCCTGGTCGCAGGCTTGCGCCGCCGCCCCGGCCGCGACCCGGATCAGGTAGGGATCGGCGATGCCGGACCGCGCGGCCGCGACCGCGGCGTGGCCGTGCGTCACGTCCAGCGCCGTCTCCATCACCCGCGTCAGCGCGCCGTAGAGCGCCGTCTCCGCGAGCCGGGCGCCGGCCTCGGCCAGCAGGCGGGCGCGCTCGCGGTCCTCGGCCGCCCACCAGGCCGGGTCCCAGTCCGGCCCGCGCGCGAGGCGTTCCGCCTCGGCCCAGCCGCCGACCGCCTCGACCGGCGTCCCGGGAAAGCCGAGCCCGGCTACGCAGGCGGCCGCGTCCTCGGCCTCGCCGGCTCCCAGCGGCTCGCCGAGTGCCGCGAACCAGCTATCGGCGCGGACCGCGTCGGCGAGCCGGCGGACCGCGTCCACGCTCATCCCCGTGCCTCGCGCCACAGGTCCAGCTTCTCCTGCACCGGCCGGTCGGAATAGCTGAACAGGACCGCTTCCTCCTGCGCGTCGTGGCGGTGCGGCGCCCAGCTCGGCACGACGAACACGTCCTTCGGGCCCCAGTCGAGCACCCGGTCGCCGACCCGGGTCCGCCCCGTCCCCTCGACGACCGCGTACACCGTCGCGTCGGTGCAGCGGTAGGGCTCGGTCGCGAAGCCCTTCGGCAGGAGTTGGACGAAGGTGCCGATGGTCGGCATCGCGTGCCCGCCCGTCGCCGGGTTGGCGTAGCGCATCTTCAGCCCGTGGCAGGGGTCCCATTCCTCGGTCCGGCGCAGCGTCTCAAGCACCTCGCGCGTGCGCTCGTAGGGGTAGCTGAACACCGGCGAGGTCTGCGAGCGGGGCTTCCAGTCCACCGGCAGCAGCCCCTTGCCGTAGCGCGCCGGCGCGTCGCCGACCGGTCGCGACACCGGCTGCTCCTCGGCGTTCAGCTTCTCGGCGAAGCTCGCGTCCAGCATCCGCACCAGCGGGATGTCCAGCCCGTCGAGCCAGACCATCGGGCGGTCGCTCTCGTTGCCGTGGTCGTGCCAGGTCCAGCTCGGCGTCAGCACCAGGTCGCCCGGCCGCATCACCGTGCGCTCGCCCTCGACCGCGGTATGGGCGCCCTCGCCCTCGACGACGAAGCGTAGCGCCGACTGGGTGTGGCGGTGGGCGGGCGCCACCTCGCCGGGCAGGATCAGCTGCAGCCCGGCATAGAGCGAGCGCGTGATCGCGGCCTGGCCGCGCAGCCCGGGGTTTTCCAGGATCAGGACCCGGCGCTCGGCCTCCTGGGCGGTGATCAGCCGCCCGGCCTCCATCAGGTGCTCCCGGACCTCGGCGTAGCGCCACAGGCAGGCTTCGACCGGGCTGACCGGCTGGGGCGTGACCAGCGCGTGCAGGCTCTCCCACAGCGGCGCGAGGTTGCCGGGCGAAATCCGTTCGTAGAAGGCCGCCCGCTCGGGGCCGGCCGGTGCTGCGCTCCTCATCGCGTCTCCTCCCTGGTCGGTGGCCTTCCCGGCATCAGGCCGCCGCGGCCTTCGGCAGGCGCAGGCCCAGCTCGCGCTCGACCAGATCGCGTGCGCGGTTCATGAAGTCCTCGCGCATGTCGTCGTTGGTGCGCTGCTTGATGCCCCACTTCAAGTAGATTTCGTTGTTGCGCGACTTCGAGCCGCCGAAGAACGCCGGCAGCAGCGGGAAATACTGGTCGATCGCGGCCTGGACCTGGGCGCGGCCCTCCTCGGTCCGGCACAGCTCCGTGCAGAAGTCGCGGCCGAACTGCGCGTGGAAGCGCTCCTCCGGCATCGTCATGCGCGCGAGGTTGCGCAAGGGGTGGAAGGTGCAGTTCAGCAGATCCTCGACCTGGAGGATTTCGGCCAGGTCCGCCAGCAGCTTGATGACGCAGAACTGGGCCCAGTTCTCCAGCGGGAACTCGAAGATCGACAGCGGCTTCTTGCCGGCCGGGGTCATCTCATCGGCCGGGATGCCGATCTGCTCGCCCAGCTCGCGGAAGCGGACATGGTGGCCGTACTCCTCCATCGCGACGCGGCAGGTCAGCCATTTCGCATAGGGGGTCGGCGCCAGCGCGATCGCCGGCTCGTCGAACACCTGCGCGCCGTAGAGCTCGTTGACGGCGTGGCTGCGCACGATCTTGCGCACGGCCGTCCGGAACTCCTCGGGCTGCGCTGCCAGATCCTCGGCGGACCTGACGACGGGATTGGCGGCAGGGTCGGCAGCGGTCATGGCGTGGTCCTCCTCACGGGATCGGGGCTACGGGATCGGGCTACAGGATCGGGTCGGTGTCGAACGCCTCGAGGTCGGTCTCAAGCGGGACGAAGCCGTCGGCGAACGCCGCCTCGACGCCGGCCGCGAGGTCGCCGCCGAGCACGAGGCGCCCGGTCGGCCGCGGCTGGGAGAACAGCATCACCTCCCTGCCCCGCACGCCGAAAACCTGTCCCGTCACCCCGGCCGCCGCGGGCTCGCACAGCCAGGCGACGAAGCGGGCGACGGGCTCGGCCGGGATCGACAGGGCCCGGCGCTTGTAGCTGGCCTGGGCTTCGTTGGCGGGCTGGATCGTCTCGGTGACGCGGGTCGCGGCGAAGGGGGCGACCGCGTTGCAGGTGACGCCGGAGCGCGCCATGTCGAGCGCCACCGCCCGCGTCAGCCCGACCAGCCCCGCCTTGGACGCCGCATAGGCGCTTTGGCCGTAATTGCCGTAGAGCCCGGCGGTCGAGACGAGGTTGACGATGCGGCCCCAGCCGTCCCCTTCCCCAGTCCCGGCCCGGCCCCGGCCCCGGCCCCGGCCCGCCTTCGCCTGTTCGCGCAGGAGCGGCGTCGCCGCCGCCAGCACGTTGGCCGCCCCGGTCAGGTTGGTGCGCAGCACCGCCGCCCAGTCCGCCGGGTCCAGCTTGAACACGAAGGCGTCGCGCAGGATCGCCGCCGCGTTGACGACGATGTCCAGCCCGCCGTGGCGCTCCTTCGCGAGCTTCACGGCCGCCGCCGCCTGCGCCGGGTCGCCGACGTCGCCGGCGTCGGGCGTGCAGCCGGTCTCTGCCGCCGCCGCCTCGACGACGCCGGGGTCGGCCCCGCGCCCGTCGATCCCGGTGCCGCAGTCGACGATCACGACCTCGGCGCCCTGGCGCTTCAGCTCCACGGCGATCGCCTTGCCGATGCCGCGCGCACCCCCGGTCACGAGGGCGACCCGGCCCTCCAACGATGATTCGCTCACCTGGCGCTTCCTCCCTTGCCCGCGGCCGCGTTCTTCTCGGCCTCGGTATAGAACGCGTCCGCATGGATGTCGGCCGCCCGCATGCCCCGCGCCTCCAGCAGCGGCACCGTGCCCTCGACCATGGCCGGCGGCCCGGCGAGATAGGCCTTGCAGCCGTCGAGATCGGGCAGGGCCGCCGCCGCGACCTCGCCCACATAGCCGGTGCGCCGGCCGGTCGGGCCTTCCGGCGCCGACAGCACGGGCACGAAGCGGAAGTTGGGATGGGCCGCCGCCAGCGCCTCGAACCGGTCGAGGAGATAGAGGTCGCGTTCATCCCGCGCGCCGAAGAACAGGTGGATCGGCTGGCGCATGCCGCGCGCCAGCGCGGTCTCGACGACCGACTTGACCGGCGCCAGCCCGGAACCGCCGGCGACCGCCAGGATCGGGCCCGTGTGTCCCTCGCGCAGATGCGCCGTCCCCGACGGTCCGGTCACCGTCACGTCGTCGCCCGGCCGCAGCCGCTCGGCGACATGGCGGCTGACCCGCCCGCCCATGTCGCGGACGTGGAACTCCAGCTCCGCTTCTTCCGGCCGGTTCGCCATCGAGTAGTCGCGCGCCGGCAGGCCGTCGAAGGTGAGGGAGGCGAACTGCCCGGCCGAGAAGGAGAAGGGCCCGCCGGAGACGACCGCGAGCCGCAGCACCCGGATGTCGTGCGTCGCCCGCTCGACCGAGACGACGCGGCAAGACAGCCGGCGCGACGGATGCAGGACCGTGTCCTCCTCCTCCAGCCAGGCGACCTCGCAGTCCTCCCACGGGACGGCCCGGCAGGCGAGGATCAGGCCCCGCGCGCGCTCCTCGGGGCCGAGCGCGTAGTCGGAATGGGGCGCCAGGTCGACCTCGCCCGCCAGGAGCTGCGACTTGCACGCGCCGCAATTGCCGGACCGGCAGCCGTGCGGATAGGGCACGCCGCCGGCGAGCGCCGCCTCGAGGATGGTGGCGCCGGGTTCCACCGTCACCGGTGCCGCGGCCTGACGGATCTTGACCGAAACGCCCACGTCCCGCCCCTCGAAAATGTTGGTCATACAAACAATATGAAAGCGGCCGGGACGAATCAAGGCCCGGCCGCCGACGCGTGGTCCGATGCCGGCCCTTGCGGACCGGGAAACCGGCGCGCCATCATCGGCGCCGCTCCTTGCCTCATCGAAGGTGCCGATCGTGTCCGATGCGACCAGTTCCAGCCCCGATGCCGGCCCGGACGGGGGCAAGACGCGCGGCCGGCGCGGCGCGTTGCGGCGCAGCCTGCTGCCCGGCCTCGTCGGCTACCGGCTGCGCAAGGCGCAGATCGCGATGTTCCAGAGCTTCCAGGCGGCCGTCGCCCCGCACGAGGTGACGCCGGGCCAGTTCGGCCTGCTGGTCCTGATCCGCGAGAATACCGGCCTCAGCCAGTCCCGGCTGGGTGCTGCCGTCGGCATCGACCGCTCGACCATGGTGGCCGCGATCGACCGGCTGGAGGGGCGCGGCTGGGTCGTGCGCGCGCCGAGCCCGACCGACCGCCGCTCCTACGCGCTGCGCCTCGGGCCCGAGGGCGAGCGCCTGCTCGACGAGCTGATCCCCAAGGTGCGCGCCCACGAGGAGGCGATGCTGGCCGGGATGGACGCGGGCGAGCGCCGCCTGCTGCTGGACCTGCTGGGACGCCTGGCGGGCGGCGGGTGAGCCGCGCTCACCCCTCCCGGCGCTGGGCCCTCGTGGTCATGACGACCCCGACGGTGACGATCGCGGCGCCGATCCAGGTCAGGGGCGAGTAGCGCTCCCCCAGGAACAGGACGCCGGCGGCGAGGCCGACCGCGGCCGCGACATAGCCGATCTGGCTCAGATAGACGGGGCCGCCGACCGCCTGCAGGCGGAAGAAGAAGGCGAACATCGCCGCCGACGAGGCGACCTGCGCCGCGATCAGGAGCGGCGTATCGGCCAGCGGCGCGAAGGAGCCGCCGTCTCCCAGCAGCAGCGCTCCGGCGAGCAGCATTGCCGCCGAGGCGAGATGGCTGCCGACCGCGAGCTCGATCGGCCCGGTGCCTTCCGGCCAGTCCACGGTGCGGTAGATGTTGCCGGCGGCGAGGCTGACCGGGATCAGCAGGCCGAGGGCGACCCAGAACAGGTCGGCCGGCTGCCCGGCCTCGCCGCGCGTCGTCGCCACCATCGCCGCGCCGACGAAGCCGACCACGATGCCGGCGACGCCCAGCCCGTTGGGCCGGCGCACGCCGAGCAGCATCGACAGCACCAGCGTGATCACCGGCGACAGCGTGAACATGATGCCGGTGTAGCCGGCGCCGAGATGCGGGATCGCCGAGAACATCAGGATATTGGGGATCGCGTAGGAGATCGCCGCGGCGACGACGAAATAGCGCAGCCTGTGCGCGGTCAACGCCAGGGGCCGGCGCCGGGCCAGCAGCACGCATGACAGGACCGCACCCGTCCCGAACGAGATGACGAAGGCCCATGCCATCGGCGCGATGCCGCTCGCCGCCGCCATCTTGCCGAGGGGCGGCGTCACCCCCAGCAGGGTGCCGGTCACGAGGAGGAGGCCGAAAGCCGAGTCCCAGACGCGTTTCATGCCGTGGCGGTCCTGCGGGCGAGGATTGCGAGCCTGGTCATGGTCCGATGGTCTCCGCTGTCGAAGAAGGGGCACCCGTGCGGCTTGGCCGGTGCCGTCGTTCGCGATAAAATATGATGCAAAGAATCTTCACGTCAAGATACATGATGGTGAGACATATGGACCGGGCGTCGAAGGCGATCGAGCAGTGGCGGAGGGAGCGGCCGGACCTGGACGTCCGTCCGATGGCCGTTCTCGGGCGGTTGAGCGAGGCTGCCTCCCTGGTCGCGCGCGAGCGGCTGAACCCGGTGTTCGCCCGGTTCGGGCTGCAGCGCGGCGAGTTCGACGTGCTGGCGACGCTGCGGCGCTCCGGCGATCCCTACGCGCTGACGCCGACCGCGCTCTACGAGGCGACCATGGTGTCCTCGGGGGCCATGACGAACCGGCTCGACCGGCTGGAACGGGCGGAGCTGATCGAGCGGGTCCCCCATCCCGCCGACCGGCGCGGCGTCGTCGTGCGGCTGACCGGCAAGGGCCTCGGCCTGATCGACGAGGCCGTCGCGGCGCATGTCGAGAACGAATGGGCGGTCGTCTCCGCCCTCACCGAGGAGGAGCGCGACACGCTCGCCCGTCTGCTCGGCAAGCTGATCGCCAGCCTGGAGTGACGCTGCCGTGGCGCAGGCGGGCGCCGCGGAACGCGTGACGGGCGTTCAGAACCTCCAGGACACCGCCAGCGCGCCGAACTGGTCGCCGCCGTCCTGGCCGTCGAACTCCCGGGTGCGCAGGACATGGGTGTAGGTCAGGCGGGCATCGCCGAGCGTGGCCGCGAGGCCGAACTGCAGGTCGCCGACGAAGAGCTCCCGATCGACGCTGCGGCTGTCCTGCCAGGTGTTGCCGTCCAGGAAGATGTTGCGCGCGACCGCCCGGCCCGACACGCCGGCGAACAGGTACCAGCCGAACCACCGCTCGGCCGGGACGAAGAATCCCGATCCCGGTACGCCGGGCTCGATGCGCGGCGGCCCGTAGTCGCGGGGGAGATGGCGGCCGAGCCGGACCGTCAGGCCGGCATCCGCGAAGGTATAGACGTTGCCGAGCGCCCCGCCGACATGGGGCGTCACGTCGACGCCGAAGCCGGCCACCCGCTCCGAGAGGAAGGAGCGCCAGCTGCGCTGGTAGCTCACGACCAGGCCCGGCTCGTTCTTCAGCTGCGTGTCCCATCCCCGCGGCTGGGCCGCGCCGGTGATGCGGTGGACCAGCTTCTGCGACGGCTCCGCCAGCGACAGCGGGCCGATGACGCCGGCCGTGAGCTGAAGCTGGTCCAGCCGGCGCTCGGACTCGGCGATCAGCCCGATCGAGGCGTACAGCCAGCCGGCATAGGGCCGGGCCCCGGGCGGAGGGTCGGCGACCTCGATGTCATCGGGCGTGAACATGGCCTGCCCGACCCGGTAGACGGTGCGGACCAGCCGCTCCTCCGGGAACAGCGGCACCCATGCCGCCGCCCCGAGGGCCCAGGCCGGGGCCGCCTTGCCCGAGGTCCAGGCGGCCTCCACGCCGTTCGTGTAGTGCCGGTCGAGGTTGTAGAACAGGTCGTTCTCAAGCACGAACGACACCGTCCCGACCTCGGCGGCGCCGGTGGCGGGCGGGTCCTGCGCCCATGCCGGCGCAGCCGCGAGGACCGGGACGGCCGCGAGCGCGGCGATGAGGGCGGCGATGAGGGCGGCGGGCCGGCGCATCAGCCGCCGCGGCGCGCGCGGGCCGCGACCGCCTCGCCGAACGCGGCGAACAGGCGGGTCGAGGCAGGGTCCTCCCAGAAGCGCCATTCCGGGTGCCACTGGACGGCGAGCGCGAAGGCCGGCGCGTCGGCGACGCGCACCGCCTCGATCACACCGTCGGGGGACGTGGCCTCGACCGCGAGGCGGCCGGCCAGCCGGTCGATGCCCTGCACGTGCACCGAGTTCACCGTCAGCTCGCTCATGCCCGTGATCGCCGCGAGCTGCCCGCCCGGCACCGGCGCCACCGTGTGGGCGGGGCCGTATTGCCGCTCGGTCGGCAGGTCCTCCGGCGGCATGTGGTCGCGCCGGCCCGGCGTCTCGCGGAGCTGCTGGTGCAGCGTGCCGCCCAGCGCGACGTTCAGCTCCTGCAGGCCGCGGCAGATCCCCAGCAGCGGCACGCCGCGTGCGATCGCGGCACGGATCAGCGGCAGGGTGGTCGCGTCGCGCTCGGGATCGTGCAGCGTGCCCGGGCGGCTCGTTCCGCCTTCGTAATGGTGGGGCTCGACGTTGGAGTGGCTGCCGGTGATCAGCAGCCCGTCGAGCCGGTCGAGCAGCCGTTCCGGGTCCAGGCCCGGCCCCAGCGCCGGGACCAGCAGCGGCAGCGCCCCCGCCCCGTCGGCGACGGCGCGCACGTATTTGTCGCCGACGACGTGGAAGGGCAGCGAGGCCATCGGCCGGACGCAGGCCGGGATGCCGACGACCGGTGGAAGCGGGAGATCGTGCGAGGTCATGGACATCAGGGGTAGCATGCGCCGGCTCGCCCGGACAAGGTCGCGGAAGGTACCGATTCGGTGTTGCATCCCAACGGCTTTCGGGCCATATCCCCCGCTCTCCGGCGAGGAGGCCGGAGGACATCTACTGTTTGGAGGGGGCCATGGGTCAGACCGCGACTCTCTTCCAATTGGGGATGGACTTGGGATGCGAGCCAAGGAAAGCCCAGGCGGAAGTAAATTCGACCGATTCCGGCAACGTCTCTAAGGGCCCTTGGCCGGCGAGCGACGAGAATCTCGATCATTTCGTGAAGCGCGACGGCAAGGTCTTCGCCGGGACGCACCTTATCATCGACCTGTGGGGCGCAGAGCGGCTCGACGACCTCGCCCATGTCGAGAAGACGCTGGTCGAGGCGGTGGAGCAGTCGGGCGCCACGCTGCTGCACATCCACCTGCACCATTTCACCCCGAACGGCGGCGTCTCGGGCGTGGCCGTGCTGGCGGAATCGCACATCAGCATCCACACTTGGCCGGAGCGCGGCTACGCCGCCCTCGACGTCTTCATGTGCGGGGACGCCGAGCCGCGCAAGGCGGTCCCGGTGCTGGAGCGGGCCTTCCGCCCCAGCGGCGTGGAGGTGGAGGAGATCTTCCGCGGCGAAGTCGCGCCATGAGCGGGTGGTTCGAGGAGACGCTCCATCCGGACATCGGCCAGCGGTTCCGGATGGAGCGGGTCCTCTACCGCGACCGGACCGGGCTCCAGGACCTCGTGATCTTCGAGAACAGGGTCCTGGGGCGCGTGATGGCGCTCGACGGCGTGATCCAGACGGCCGAGGGCGACGAGTTCATCTATCACGAGATGCTGGCCCATGTGCCGATCCTGGCCCATGGCCGGGTTCGCCGCGTGCTGATCGTCGGCGGCGGCGACGGCGGCATGCTGCGCCGGTGCCTGGAGCATCCCTCGGTCGAGCGGGTCACCATGGTCGAGATCGACCGCGGCGTCGTCGACCTCAGCCGCGAATACCTGCCCTCGATCTCGGCCGGCGCCTTCGACGACCCGCGGACCGAGCTCGTGATCGCGGACGGCTGCCGCTACGTCGCCGAAACCGCCGACCGTTCCGACGGCGACCGCTTCGACGTCGTGATCGTCGACTCGACCGATCCCCACGGGCCGGGCGCGGTCCTGTTCACCAGCGCCTTCTACGCCGACTGCAAGCGCTGCCTCGCGCCGGGCGGCGTGCTGGTGACCCAGAACGGCGTGCCGTTCCTCCAGCCCGACGAGCTGACGCAGACCTGGCGGCGGCGCAAGGCGCTGTTCGCCGACAGCTCGTTCTTCATGGCCCCGGTGCCCAGCTACTACGGCGGCTTCATGGCCTTCGGCTGGGCGAGCGACGACGAGGGCCTGCGCGCGCTGGCCGCCGCGGACATCGCGCCGCGGATGGCGGCGGCGGGCTTGCGGCCGCGCTACTATACGCCCGAGATCCATGCCGGCTCCTTCGCGCTGCCGCAGTACGTACTGTCGCTGATGGCGTGAGCCGGCCCCCGCGGAGGAGGCCCATGCCGCTCGTCTCGCTGAACCACGTCACGATCCGCACCGCCGACCTGGACGGGGCGCGCCGCTTCTACGAGGACGTCCTCGGCCTCGAGGCGGGCGAGCGGCCGCCCTTCCCGTTTCCCGGCCTGTGGCTCTATGCCGGCGACGGCACGCCCGTCGTCCATCTCGTCGGCACCGGCGCGCCGGCACCCGGCACCGGGTC
>NZ_DASYHS010000239.1:0-12357 GCF_035998295.1 Arenibaculum sp.
TCGGGGACGGCCGCCACATGGGGCGAGAGGTCGGCATGGCGGAAACGCAGCTCCATCCGGCCGCCGGCCCGCATCTCCATCGGCCCCGTGGCAAGCCACTTCCCGCGCTTCTCCGAGTCCGTCAGATAGGCCCAGACCCGCTCGACCGGTCCGGGCAGCAGACGTTCGAACCGGATCGTGCCCGGCTCCGTCACGGTGCCGTAGTCGCTCATCGCGCTCTCCCATATTGAACCATATGGTTAAGCATAGGCGCGCCGAAGCGAATGGTCAACCATATGGTTCAGTAAGCTAGGCGATCTCCTCGGCCTGCGCGGCCAGGCGCTCGTCGCGGCGGCGCTGGCGCTCCCGGCGGGCGTTCAGGACGCCGGCCAGAATGATGCCGGCGGTCACGACCAGCACGATCAGCGTCGCGAGCGCGTTGATCTCCGGCGTCACGCCGAGCCGCACGCTCGAGAAGATCACCATCGGCAGCGTGGACGAGCCGGGGCCCGACACGAAGCTGGCGATCACGAGGTCGTCGAGCGACAGCGTGAAGGCGAGCAGCCACCCCGCGAGGATCGCGGGCGCGATGATCGGCAGCGTGATGACCAGGAAGACCTTCGCCGGCCGCGCGCCGAGATCCATCGCCGCCTCCTCGATGCTTTCGTCCAGGCTGGCCATGCGCGACTGCACGATCACGGCGACGAAGGCCATGGTGAAGGTGATGTGGGCGATCGTGATCGTCGTCATGCCGCGGCCGGCGGGCCATCCGACGAGTTGTTCCAGCGTCACGAACAGCAGCAGCAGCGACAGGCCGGTGATCACTTCCGGCATCACCAGCGGGGCGGTGATCAGGCCGCCGAACAGGGTGCGGCCCCGGAACCGGCCGAAGCGCGCGAGCGCCATGCCGGCCAGCGTGCCGAGCACGACCGAGACCGTCGCGGTGACCGCGGCGATGCGCAGCGACAGCCACGCCGCCGACAGGAGCTGCTGGTTTTCCAGCAGCGAGGCGTACCAGCGGACCGACCAGCCGCCCCAGATCGTGACCAGGCGCGAATCGTTGAAGGAATAGAGGATCAGCAGCGCGATCGGCACGTACAGGAACGCGTAGCCGAAGGCGAGCACGGACATGGCGAAGCCGGGTCCGCGCCTCACGACCGTTCCGCCTCCTGGCGGCGGCCCTGGAAGAGCTGGAACAGCATGATGGGGACCACGAGCAGCAGCAGCAACGCGATCGCGACTGCCGAGGCGACGGGCCAGTCGCGGTTGGCGAAGAACTCGTTCCACAGCACCGAGCCGATCATCAGCGTCCCGGGCCCGCCGAGCAGCGCCGGGATCACGAACTCGCCGACCGCCGGGATGAAGACGAGCATGGAGCCCGCGACGATGCCGGGCGCGGAGAGCGGCAGCGTCACCCGCAGGAAGGTCGTCAGCGGCCGTGCGCCCAGGTCGGCCGCCGCTTCCAGCAGCGTGCCGTCGAGCTTCTCCAGCGTCGCGTAGAGCGGCAGGATCATGAAGGGCAGGTAGCTGTAGACGATGCCGACATAGACGGCGGTCTCGGTGTAGAGGATCTGCAGCGGCTGGTCGATGACGCCGAGCCAGAGCAGGGCGGAGTTCAGGAAGCCTTCCTGGCGCAGGATGCCGATCCAGGCGTAGACGCGGATCAGGAACGACGTCCAGAACGGCAGGATGATCAGCATCAGCAGCGGCCCGCGCCACCTGGGATCGGCGCGCGCGATCGCGTAGGCCATCGGGTAGCCCAGCAGAAGGCACAGCAGCGTCGAGATGGCCGCGATGCGGATCGAGCTCAGATAGGCGACCGCGTAGAGCGGGTCCTCGGCCAGGAACAGGTAGTTGCCGATGTTGAGCCGGATCGTGAGATAGGTCTCCTGCGCCCATTCCAGCAGAGGCGTGTAGGGCGGCAGCGCCAGGGCGATGTCGGCGAAGCTGATCTTGAGGACGATCGCGAAGGGGACCAGGAAGAACAGCAGCAGCCACAGATAGGGCACCGCGACCACCAGGCTGCGGCCGCGCAGGCCGGTGCGCCGGAACAGCCCCGAGATGGTGCCGAAGGCGCCGCGCGTCACCCGGACCGGGCCCGCCTCGACCGGGACCGCCTCGATTGGGCCCGCCTCGACCGGAACCGCCGCGGTCGGATGGCCGCCGGGGGGACGGACGACCGGCGTCATCGGGTCAGCACCACGCCGGCCGACGGCCGCCAGTGGACCCACACCTCGTCGTCCCAGGTGATGGGCATCTCGGTCATGCGGCCGACATTCGGCATCGTGACCCGGACCCGCGTCCCGGAGGCCAGTTCGACCAGGTAGGTCGACATGTTGCCGAGATAGGCGATCTCGCGGACCACGCCGCGGGCGAGGTTGCGGCCGTCGCAGCCCGCCGGCTGCTGGTGGGAGAGGGCCATCTTCTCCGGCCGCACCGCGACCCAGACCTGGGTCCCGATCGGGACGGCGGCGCCATGGCCGACATGGAGGTCGCATCCCGCCTCGGGCGAGCTGACCACGACGTGGTCGGGCCCGTCCTCGACGACGCGCCCCTCGAACTGGGTGACCGAGCCGATGAAGCCGGCCACGTAGCGGCTGTTGGGGTACTCGTAGACCTCGCCCGGCGTGCCGACCTGCGCGATCGCGCCTTCCCGCATCACGGCGATGCGGCTCGACATCGTCATCGCCTCCTCCTGGTCGTGGGTGACGATCACGAAGGTGATGCCGAGCTGTTCCTGGATGTTCACCAGCTCGAACTGCGTCTGCTCGCGCAGCTTGCGGTCGAGCGCGCCGAGCGGCTCGTCGAGCAGCAGGAGCTTCGGCCGCTTGACCAGGCTGCGGGCCAGCGCCACGCGCTGGCGCTGGCCGCCCGAGAGCTGGTGGGGCTTGCGCCCCGCGAAGCGGCCGAGCTGGACCAGGTCCAGCATCTCGGCGACGCGCGAGCGGATCTGCTGCTTCGGCACCCGGTCCTGCTTCAGGCCGAACGCGACGTTCTGCTCCACGGTCATGTGGGGGAACAGGGCGTAGGACTGGAACATCATGTTGACCGGCCGCTCGTAGGGCGGAATGCCCGACATGTCGGCGCCGTCGATGAAGATGCGGCCGGAACTCGGCGTCTCGAAGCCCGCCAGCATGCGCAGCAGGGTCGTCTTGCCGCTGCCGGACCCGCCGAGCAGCGAGAAGAACTCCCCGCGATAGATGTCGAGGCTGACGTCGTCGACGGCGGTGAAGTCGCCGAACGCCTTCGTGACCCGTTCGATGCGGAGATACGGCGCCTCGGCGGGGTCCCGCCAGGGGTCCGGTTTCGACTTGCGGGAAGGATGGGCGGTCATTGCCCCTCGGGCTGGACGCGGGTCGTTCGGAAGCGGAACGCCCCGGCCGCGAGTGGGCCGGGGCGCATCGGACCGGTCGGGACCGGAGGCGTCACTGCCCGGTCTTCACCCGGGTCCAGGAACGGGTGCGAAGGCGGTCGGCCTGCGGCGACACCGCCTGGACCGTGAACATCCGCTCGCGCGCCGCCGCGGGAGGGAACACGGCCGGGTTGGAGCTGACCGCCTCGTCGATCATTTCCAGCGAGGCCGGCACCGCATTGCCGTAGTTCACGTAGTCGGTGATCCCGGCCATCACCTTCGGGTCGAGGACGAAGTTGATGAAGGCGTGGGCCGCGTCGGCGTTGGGCGCGCCGGCCGGGACGGTCAGCATGTCGAACCAGAGCTGCACGCCTTCCTTCGGCGTCACGTACTCGACCGAGACGTTGCTGCCGACCTCCTCGGCGCGGGCCTGCGCCTGGATCACGTCGCCCGAATAGGCCAGCGCCACGCAGCTGTCCCCGGCCGCCAGGTCGTTGATGGTCTGGCCGGTGACGAAGTTCTTCACGTGGGGCCTGATCGCCATCAGCGTCTCCTCGACCCGCTGCAGGTCCTCCGGCTTCTCGGAGTTCGGGTCGAGACCCAGGTAGTTGAGCACGGTCGGGATCGTGTCGGTCGCCGAATCGAGGATCGTGATCCCGCAGGGCGCCAGCTTCTCGGCCCATTTCGGGTCGAAGATCAGGTCGAAGCTGTCGAGCGGCGCGTCCGGCGCCAGCTCGCGGATTTTGTCGGGGTTGATGCCGAGGCCGATCGTGCCCCAGGCGTAGATGGCGCCGTACTCGTTGCCGGGGTCGGTCCGCTCGGCGACTTGGCGCATCAGGGTCTCGTCGAGGTTCTTCCAGTTCGGGATCTTGCTCTTGTCGAGCTTCTGCAGCGCGCCGGCCTGGATCAGCTTGGACATGGTCGGCTCGGCCGTCGGCACGGTGACGTCGTAGCCGGAATTGCCGACCATCAGCTTCTGCTCGAGGATCTCGAGGTTGTCGTAGACGTCGTAGTTCGTCGCGACGCCAGTGGCCGCGGTGAAGTCCTGCAGCGTCGTCTCGCCGATGTAGTCGTTCCAGTTGTAGATGTTGACCTGGCCCTGCGCGGCGGCGATGCCGGGCGCGAGCAGCGCGGCCGCCGCGACGGCGCCGGCCAGGGTGGCTGCGAGCTTCTTGTCCATCTTGTCCTCGACCTGTTCGTTCGGGCGGCTTCCGGTCGGCGACATTGCAGCGCCCGGGGGCCCGATTGTCAATGTTCGAGCCAAATTCCGGCCGGATCGGGGCGATTAAATCTCCTCTGGACGCGCAACCGCGCCATGCTACGATAGGGGTAGTGGGTCTACATCCGCGCAGAATGCACTCGAGCTGGAGGAGCCGGCGTGTCGATCTCGATGCCCTCATATTTCATGTTCAACCTCTCCAAGATGGATGACCTGTACAGGCAGACCATCTGGGACAGCATGAGCGAGGACGAGCAGAAGAGCTCGGCCGCGGACTGGAAGGCGCTGAACGACGAGAGCGGCTCGGCCTACGGCAAAGGGGCGACGACGATCCCTTCGGCGCCGCCCGAATCGAAGTACGACACCGACCCCCAGCAGCTCGGCGCGACGCGGAACACCACCTACTCGGCGGCCCCGACGGCGGCGACGCTGACCGGCTTCAACAAGCTGCTGGACTCCGGTACGGTCTCCGGGCTGGTGTTCGTCGACGTCGTCAACGCCAACACGAACGCCGCGAAGTCCCAGCTCGCCTCGGACGCCTACGGCATCACGTCCTCGCGCTACGGCGGCAGCCAGGGCGTGCTCGGCGTCGACCTGAACGACAACGGCGCCATCGACGACGCGAGCGAGCTGTTCGGCAACGAGGCCGGCGGCAGCGCCGGCTATCTCGACTTCACCATCGACGCCTCGAAGCTGTCCGCCGGGGACTCCATCGCCTTCTCGGTCGCGCGCGCGCTCGGCGGCGCCGAGCAGACCTACGCGGTGACGACCGAGACGACGGTCCAGGAGATCGCGGACGGCATCAACCAGGCGGTGTCCGACGGCACCCTGTAGGGCATCAGCGCAGCGTCGTCGACGGCCGGCTGCGCCTGGGCGCGACGGATCCGGCGACGGGGCTCGCCGACGTCTACGGCACCGTGACCGGGTCGCTGACGGACAAGACCGGCGACGTCACGACGCCGGCCGCGATCACGGCCGGCAACGGCCTCGACACCCCCGGCCACGCCGACTACGCGCTCGGCGCCGCGACGCCGAGCGCCGGGGACGAGATCCGCTTCGCGGTCGACGGCGGCACGGAGCAGGTCTTCACCCTGACCGGCGCGCAGGACGTCGACGCGCTGGTCGAGGCCATCAACCAGGCCGTCACCGACGGCACGCTGAGCGGCGTCACCGCCTCCAACGAGGGCGGCGCGCTGCGCCTGACGGCGTCGGACCCGGCGGGCAGCGTCACCGCCGGCTCGCTGGTCGACCGGACCGCCGACGCCGAGACCGCCGGGGCCGCCTTCCTGTCCGACAGCATGCAGCGCCTTTCCGACTACGTCTCGGTCGCGGCGGACGGCAGCGTGACTTGGACCTCGGAGAAGAAGGCGATGCTGCTGTCCTCCTCCGGCGCTTCCTCCTATGCGAATCTGAGCCTGAGCGGGCTGATCAACGGCCAGCAGGCGACGGTCGACACCACGCTCAGCCTGACGCAGAACCAGGGTGCGCGGATCAACGTCGCGGTCTGACGCCCGGCTTTCCCGGCAGCCTGGACCACGTCATCCGCGGCGGCGCCTCATGGCGGCGCCGGTTCCGTCCGGCCGGCGCGGAGATCCTTCCACACGAACCCACCGGCTCGGCGACGCAAGACGTCGCCACAATTCTTGGTAATAAAGCGGCAAATACAGCTCGGAATAAGACTGAAGTTTTCCGGCTAGATTTCGAATCCTCTATTGACAGAAAGCTTATCGGAAACACACCATGTAAGAGTTGCAAAGGTAATTCCATGGTGTGCGGAAAATGGAAGTCATTCCGAGAAGTGCAAGTCGTGGCCGTGCGGCGCTGGTCGAACTCGGCTATCCGGCGGGAGACGACGTTCCATTGCGTGCGTCGGGCCGCACATTTTCCGGCGGCGGCCATTTCGGCGTCGAAATCCCGGCGATCAACACCTTCCGGCAGCTGAAGGCCACGATCGCCGCCTTGCAGGACCAGGGCGTCTACTGCACGCGCTTCGACGAGACGCACGGATCCTTCCTGCTGTCGAACGCCGAGATCGGCGACATGCTGGCGATCTGCCGCGAGAACGGCTACGGCCTGGTGGTCGGGCTCGGGCCGCGTCCGGAGTATGACGTCAAGGCCACGTTCTACCGCACGCCGTTCGGCCTGGAGATGGGCCGCCAGATCAACAACAACGACGCCTTCGCCCATTGCATAGACGAGGCGTTCCGCCTGTGCGACCTCGGCTGCCGCGGCATCACCGTCTATGACGTGGGAGTGCTCAAGGTGCTGGGCGAACTGCGCGCCGGCGGCAAGCTGCCGCGCGACCTGGTGCTGAAGACCTCGTCGCACTGCATGGCGACCAACCCGGCGATCGCGAAGATCTTCGCCGATTGCGGCGCCGACGCCATCACGACCGCGCACGACCTGGGGCTGCCGGTGCTGCAGGCCATGCGGGCCGCCGCGCCGGAGGCGGCGCTCGACATCCCCACCGACGTCTACCTGTCCAAGGGCGGGTTCATCCGGTGGTTCGAGCTGTCCGAACTGGTCCAGATCGCAGCACCCATGTTCCTGAAGATGGGCGCCAGCGTGCAGAACCATCCCTACGACAGCGTCAAGCCCGAGGCCGCGGCCGAGCGCGTCAGTCGCGTCCGAGTCGGGCTGGAGTACTTCGTGGCGAACGCGCCGGAAGGGTTGAAGCCGATCCCGGCGACCGACCGCCTCGTCTGCCGCCCGGTTCTGCCCACGGCCGCCTGACCGGTGTGCAAGGCCGTGTCCATGTCGCCGGGTGACGTCGCGGGGTTCGACACCGAGATCCGCGACCGGACGTCCGCCCCGCTCGACGCCGAAACGCGGCACCGCATCGTCGACGACCTCATAGCCGGCATGCCGACCTATGGGGTCGCGGACTATTTCCGCACCAAGGCGAGCCTGCTCGATCCGCAGGACGTGACAGTGATCGCCCGGGAGCGGGCGGGCGGCGCGTGCGTCGGGCTGGCGGTCGGGGGCTGGATGGAATGCCGCTCGACGAGGTTCCTGCACGTCAAGACCATGCTGATCGGCGAGGCCTGGCACCGCGGCCCGGTGCTGCGCCTGATCTGGCGGGCGCTGTTCACGGGGCTGCTGCGCGACGGGGCGGCGTTTCCGCCGGCGATCGTGCTGAAGACCTACAATCCCAAGTCCTTCTCGGCCATGCGGGCCTTCGCCGGCGTTCCGGATACCGCGATATTCCCGGCGATCGGGGGGGAAACCTTTCCGGCGGCCCTGATGTCGGCGGTGCGCGATATCGCCGCCACGCTGTCGCCGGGCCGCGTGTTCGACGAGCGTACCGGCGTGATCAAGGGCGCCGCCGACGGGGTGACCGGGTTCTATCCCACGCTGCCCCTGTGCGGGAAGGCGCCGATCGACGGCCATTTCCAGGCCTACGTGACCCCCGACGACCGGCTGCTCGGCTGCCTGTTCGTGCGGTCGCCGCAGGCCGCCGAGCGCATACTCAGGGCCTTCTTCGTGCCGAGGACGCGCGTGAAGGACGATGTGACGCTCGCCTCGTCGTGAGCCGGGAGTGCCGCGGCGGTTCCCCGGAACCGCCGCGCGCCCGGCTCAATCGGCGGCGTCCTGATACACGGAGGCGAAGGGTTCGGGCTGTTTGGCGACGACCTGGTTGTGCAGTTCGACGAAGAACATCATGAACAGGTGGTAGACGCCGCGCAGATGGGCGATGATCCGTTCGACGTCGTCCTCCGTCTTGATGAACGTGCTCAAGACCTCCCAGACGAAGTTGATGTGGTTGTCCTCGCCGTCATGGGTCACATGCGCGAGCGACCCCTTCACGGCAGCCGACCCGACGGACCGCTCGACGTTGCTGAGCCACTTCTCCTGGGTGCGGGCGGAGGTGTACTCGATGAAGTAGCTGCTGCTGAGCGAGGCGAGCGGGACGCCCTCGTGCTCCAGGCCGTAGTAGAAATAGCCTTGCAGCAGCTTGGTGGCGAACAGCGGTTCGGTCTCGTAGACCTCCTGCCGCGTCATGCCGAGACGCTCCAGATCGGCCACGAAGAGGCCGTCATGCAGCATCTCGTCCTCGGTGTACTGGCACCATTTCTTGGCAAGCTTGGGGTTCGTCTTGGTGAAGTAGTGGATCGTCAGGCCGTCGATGACCCGCTTCATGCGGAGGCGGAGAATGATCTCCACCGTGAACCGCTTGTAGTAGTCGACATTGACGGTTTCGGCCGATCCGAGATGCTTGGCGTAGGGGATCTTGGTGTAGAACTGCTCGATCATGTCGTCGAGCATGGCGTCGACCCTGGCCCGCGCCGCGTCGGCCATGGGGTTGGGCGGCGTGGCGCCGGGCTCACTGGGGCAGATGCCGAACGGCAGTTGTTTTGAAAAGTTCCCCATCGGTCCGCTCCTTCGAGGCAGGATGCATACAGTCATACGATGACTTGGGCGACCATTCGAACACCGTCCATTACCGATACCAGAAACACTGCATTTGACAACCCTTGTCCGATGTCGAGGCGCAATCATCGCATTCTCAGAGATGAACTGCAGACGGGAGTGGGTTGATTCTTCCGGGCCGGCCGCGAAGGAGCGGTTTTATGCCGTTTTCGATCCTTTGCCGGGCCTGGACGGCGGCGTGCGTCACCAGGACCGATGCGCGAAGACGAGGCGGGCGAGGGTGCCGGGCCTGCCGCCCTCCGGGGAACGGTCCTCGAAGGAGACGTGCCCGCCGAGTTGGCGCGCGAGCGAGCGCACGAGCCGCAGCCCCAGGCCCCGGGCGCCGGCCTCGGCGCCCGGGGGCAGGCCCGGGCCGTTGTCGGAGACCTCGAGGCGCATCGGCAGCCCGGCCTGGGGCGATCCGGCCTCGAAGGACACGTCCACCGCAAGCTCCTCCTCGGTGCCGGCGTGCTTGACCGCGTTCAGCACCAGCTCGACCGCGATCAGCGACAGCGGGGTCACGGTCTCGGCCGGCAGGCGGACGCCGGCGGGGCACCGGACGCGCATGGAGGGCGACCGGCCGCCGCGGGTCGACACCGTACCCGCCAGATCGGCCATGATCGCGTGCAGATGCGCGCCGACGTCGATCGCGTCGTAGCGGTCCGAGCGGTACAGCGCCTCGTGGATGCGCCCGATCGTATGGACGCGCCGCATCGCGTCGAGCAGCGGCGCGCGCGCCGCGTCCGAGGGCTGCGCGTTCGCCTGGAGGTGGAGCAGCGAGGCGACCGAGGCGATGCTGTTCTTGATCCGGTGATGGGCCTCCTTCAGCAGCGCCTCGCGCTGGTCCGCCAGTTCGCGCAGCGCCTCCTCCGCCCGGCGCTGCTCGGTCACGTCGGTGTTGGTGCCGAACCAGCGGGCGATCCGGCCGCCGGTGTCGTACACGGGCCGCGCGCGGGACAGGAACCAGCGATACCCGCCGTCCCGGCCGCGCAGCGGGAAGGTGTCCTCCCAGGGAACCCCCGTCTCCCAGGAATACCGCAGGCGGGACAGGACCCTATCCAGGTGGTCGGGGTGGTGCACCTTGCGCCAGCCCTCGCCGCGCATCTCGTCGAGGGTGGTGCCGGTGTAGTCGAACCAGCGCTCGTTGTACCAGTAGATGGCACCGTCGGGGCGCGCCATCCAGGCGAGCTGCGGGATCGAGTTCGCGAGCAGCTCGAACTGGCGCTCGCTCTCGCGCAGCGCTTCCTGCTGGCGCCGGCGTTCGGTGACGTCGCGGATAGCGGCGAAGAACACCGGTTCCGCCTCGCCGCGCATCAGCTGGAGCTGGACCTCGACGTCGTAGGTCGACCCGTCCTTGCGCCGGTGCACGGCCTCGACGGCGACCCGCTCCTGCGTACCCGCGCGCAGCGGGGCCATCAGCGCCTCGAGGCGCTCGCGCGTGAAGGTCGGCGTCAGGTCGAGCGGGGTCAGCCCCTCCAGCTCGTCCATGGTGTAGCCGAGGTTCTGCCGCGCCCCGCGGTTCACCCGCACGAAGCGCAGCGTTTCGGCGTCGAAGACGTAGACCTCGCTCGCGGAATCCTCGACGATGCGGCCGAGGCGCTCGTTGAGCGTCCGCGTCCGGCGCTGTTCGGTGAGGTCGCCGATGATGCCGGTGAAGAACGTCCGGCCCTCGTGCTCGAACGAGCCCACGGACAGGTACATGGGAAAGGTCGAGCCGTCCTTGCGCCGGCCCGTCACCTCGCGGCCGATGCCGATGATGCGCCGCTCCTTCGTGGCGTGGTAGCGGGCGAGATAGCCGTCGTGCCCGGAGCGGTAGGGCTCGGGCATCAGCACCCGCACGTTCTGCCCGACCAGCTCGTCCCGGGCATGGCCGAACAGCCGCTCGACCGCGGAGTTGACGGTGGCGATGCCCCCCTGCGCGTCCATCGTGACGATGCCGTCGACCGCGGTCTCGACGACGGCCTTCAGGCGCTCCTCGCTCGCGCGCAGGGCCTGCTCGGCCTCCTTGCGGTCGTCGACGTCGAAGTCCGTGCCGACGATCCGGGCGACCTTGCCGCCGGCGTCGCGGAAGGCGCGGGCGCGGGTCCGCTTCCAGCGATGGGTGCCGTCGGGGCGCCGCGCGCGCCACTCGACGTCGAACCCCTCGCCCCGTTCCAGGGCGGCACGCACCAGCGCGTCGAACTGCGGCCGGTCGTCGGGATGCAGGAGGTCGCGCAGTTCCTCGAAGCTGGGAGGACCCAGCGCCGGATCGCGGCCGAAGAGGCGGAACACCTCGTCGGACCAGGCGATCCGCCCCGTCGCGACGTCGAATTCCCAGCGGCCGAGCTCGGCGATCTCCTGCGCCTCGCGGAGCTGTTCCTCCCAGCGCCGGCGCTCGGTCACGTCGGCGATCATGCCGTAGAGGCGGACCGGCCTGCCGTCCGCCCCCCATTCGACCAGACCCCGCGTCGCCAGCCAGCGGATCTCGCCGCAGGGCCACACCGTGCGGTATTCGCTGCGGTACGGCGCCCCGGCGAGCGCACGCGAGACGCCGTCGGCGATGCGCCCGCGGTCGTCGGGGTGCAGGAGCGCCAGCCATTCCTCGAAGGTCGGCACCCGCCCGTCGGCGGGCAGGCCGAACAGCGGCCACCAGGTCTCGGAAAGCTCGGCGGTGTCGTCGACGAGGTTCCAGTCGAAGCTGGCGATGCCTCCGGCCTCCATCAGGAGGCGCAGGCGGCTCTCGGTTTCCTTGCGTGCGGTGACGTCGGTGCAGGCACCCGTCATGCAGAGGGGGCGGCCCGCCTCGTCGTGGACCATGCGGCCGCGGTCGGCCAGCCAGCGGACCTGCCCGTCCGGGCCGATGATCCGGTACTCCAGGTCGAGGTCGGCGCCGGTCTCGGCGCAGCGCCGAAGCGCCGCTTCCAGACGGTCGCGGTCGTCGGGATGCAGGCGGGCGAGGTAGTCGCGCGCGCTGGCGATCGGCGCCCCGCCCACGAGGTGCCGGATGCTCTCGTCCTGCTCGACCGTGTCGTCGCGCAGGTTCCAGAGATAGATGCCGGTCCGCGACGCCTCGAGGCCGGCGAGCATGCGCGCCTCGCGGCCATGCGGCTCGGCCGGCCGGCGGCCGGTCGCACCCTCCGCCCTGCACAGCAGCCGGGCGACCTCGCCGCCGCCGCCGCGCAGCGGCACCAGCTCGAAGCGCGCGGCCGCGGCGTCCGTCTGCGTCTCCCAGCACACGCGCTCGCCGCCGGCCGCGCGGGCGACCGCGTCGCGCAGCCCCGCCCGGGCGGCCGGGGGCAGCGGCCAGGGACAGCACTCCCACAGGAACCCGCCGAGGGGGCCGGCCTCGGCCTCGACCACCGTGCCGTCGCACGACAGCACGCCGGCGAAAGCCGGTCCGGGTACGTCCAACGAAGCC
>NZ_DASYHS010000006.1:0-8996 GCF_035998295.1 Arenibaculum sp.
TGGCCGGCAAGCGTCCGGAAGAAGCAGACCGCCAGGAAGATCGTGCCGACGATGACGTGGAAGCCGTGGAAGCCGGTCGCCATGTAGAAGGTCGACGGGTAGATGCCCTCGGTGAAGCCGAAATGGGCGTGCACGTACTCGTACGCCTGGAAGCCCGTGAACACGATGCCGAGCAGGACCGTGATGGCGAGCGCCACGGCCGCGTCCTTCCTCTTGCCCTCCATGATCGCGTGATGGGCCCAGGTCACGGTGGTGCCCGAGAGCAGCAGGATCAGGGTCATCATCAGGGGCAGGCCGAAGGCCTCGACCGTCTCGATGCCGTCGGGCGGCCACACGCCGCCGGTCACCTCCGACGGGTAGAAGGCCGCGCCGAAGAAGGCCCAGAAGAAGGCGGCGAAGAACATCACCTCCGAGGCGATGAACAGCATCATCCCGTAGCGCAGGCCGATCTTGACCACCGGGGTGTGGACCTTCTGGTGGACCGCCTCCTTCAGGACGTCGCGCCACCAGGCGGCCATCACGAGGAGGACGCCGACCAGGCCCGCCACCATCAGCCACGGCCCGCTGCCGTGCATGAACAGGACGCCGCCGATCGCGAGCGTGCCGGCGGCAAGCGAGCCGACCAGCGGCCACGGGCTCGGGTCGACCAAGTGGTAGGGATGCTTGGCGCCGCCGTCGGCGGCGTGGGCATGTGCGCCAGGGGCGTGGGCGTGTGCGGCGTGGGCGTGCGGTTCAGCCATTCTTGTCTACCCTCGTGGAATTCTCGTCGCCGTCGCGGCTCAATGGGCCGCGGCCGGCGCTTGGTAGTTCTCGGACACCTGGGCCGTGCCGTCCGACTTCGCGCGGAAGAAGGTGTAGGACAGCGTGATGGTGTTGACGTCGTCCAGGTTCGGGTCGTCGGCGATCGCGGGATCGACGAAGAAATAGACCGGCATGTCGACCCGCTGCCCGGCCTGGAGCACCTGCTCGTCGAAGCAGAAGCACTGGATCTTGTTGAAGTAGAGGCCCGCCTTCTGGGGGGTCACGTTGTACACCGCGGTGCCCGTGACCGGCTTGTCGGAGAGGTTGCGGGCGGAATAGCTGACCAGCGCCGTCTCGCCGACCTTCATCTCGATCGCCGGGCGCTCGGGCCGGAACTGCCAGGGCACGTCGCCGTTGACGTCCGCGTTGAAGCGGATCGTGATCCTGCGGTCGAGCACGCGGTTCGCCGGGGCGGCCGCGACCTGGGTGGTGCCGCCGAAGCCCGTCACCCGGCAGAACAGGTCGTAGAGCGGCACCGCGGCGAAGGAAAGCCCGGTCATGCCGGCGACCAGCCCGGCCAGGGCGATCACCACGAACCGGTTCCGGCGTCTCGTCCTCGGGTCCATCACGCCCCCATCTTGACCATGGTGATCGCGTAGAGCAGCGCTACCAGCGCCAGCAGCACGGCCAGCATCGCGAGGTTCTTCGCGCGCCGGCGCTTCCTGTGTTCGTCTTCCATCGCCACCGGCATCCTCAGGCCATGTTGTCCGCGATCAGCAGCGCGAACAGCAGGAACAGGTACAGGATCGAGAAGGCGAACATCTGCTTGGCCGACCGGTCGGTCCGGTCGAACCACACCCGCACCGCCGTCACGACGAACAGCGGGCCGAGCACGGACGCGCCGACGAGATAGGCGGTCCCGGCGATGCCGAGGAACCAGGGGGCCAGCGCCACCGGCAGCAGCAGCACGGTATAGGCGAGCATCTGCCGCTTGGTCTCGCGCTCGCCGGCGACGACGGGCAGCATCGGCACCCCGGCCTTCCGGTAGTCGGCGTTGCGGAACAGCGCGAGCGCCCAGAAATGCGGCGGCGTCCACATGAAGATCAGCAGGAACAGCGCGATGGAGGCCACGCCGACGTCGCCGGTGACCGCGGCCCAGCCGATCATCGGCGGAAAGGCGCCGGCGGCCCCGCCGATCACGATGTTCTGCGGCGTCCGGCGCTTCAGCCACATCGTGTAGACGAAGATGTAGAAGCCCGAGGCCAGCGCCAGCAGCGCCGCCGCCGCCCAGTTGGTCGCGAGCCCCATCAGCACGACCGCGCCCAGCGTCAGCACGACCCCGAAGGCGAGCGCGTCCCCGGGAGCGACCCTGCCCTCGGGGATCGGGCGGCCCCGGGTGCGCTGCATCACCGCGTCGATGTCGCGGTCGTACCACATGTTGATGGCGCCGGCCGCCCCGGCCGCCACCGCGATGCACAGGATCGCGGTCGCCGCCAGCACCGGGTGGAGGGCGCCCGGCGCCGCGATCAGGCCGGCCAGGCCGCTGAAGGTCACGAGCGACATCACGCGCGGCTTCAGCAGTTCCACGTAGTCGCGGACCCCGGCCGTGCCGGCGTCCATGACCGCCTCGCGGCGGATGGTCGCGTCGCTCATGAAAGTCGCATCCTTTCCCAAAACCGCCGGCTCCCGGTAGCTCGACGCACCGGGAGCCGGGTCCTCTCGCCCCTTACTTGACGCGGGGCAGCTCGTCGAAGGCGTGGAACGGCGGCGGGCTGCTGACCGTCCACTCCAGGGTCGTCGCCCCGTCGCCCCAGTAGTTGGCGCCGACGCGGCGACCGGCCACCAGCGTGTAGATCGCGATCGCGACGAACAGCAGCGCCGCCGCGAAGGAGATGTACGCCCCGACCGAGGAGACCAGGTTCCAGCCCGCATAGGCGTCCGGGTAGTCCGGGATGCGGCGCGGCATGCCGGCCAGGCCCAGGAAGTGCTGCGGGAAGAAGGTCAGGTTCACGCCGATGAAGGTCAGCCAGAAATGCACCTTGCCCCAGAACTCCGGGTACTGCCGGCCCGACATCTTGCCGATCCAGTAGTAGAAGCCCGCGAAGATCGAGAACAGCGCGCCCAGCGACAGCACGTAGTGGAAGTGCGCGACGACGTAGTAGGTGTCGTGCAGGACGATGTCCATGCCGGCATTGGCCAGCACCACGCCGGTGACGCCGCCGACCGTGAACAGGAAGATGAAGCCGACCGCGAACAGCATCGGCGTGTCGAAGCGGATCGAGCCGCCCCACATCGTCGCGATCCAGGAGAAGATCTTGATGCCCGTCGGCACGGCGATGATCATCGTCGCCGCCGTGAAATACGCCTTCGTGTCGACGTCGAGGCCGACCGTGAACATGTGGTGCGCCCACACGACGAAGCCGACGACGCCGATCGCGACCATGGCGTAGGCCATGCCGAGATAGCCGAACACCGGCTTGCGCGAGAAGGTGGCGACGACGTGGCTGATCATGCCGAAGCCCGGCAGGATCATGATGTAGACCTCGGGGTGGCCGAAGAACCAGAACAGGTGCTGGAACAGGACCGGGTCGCCGCCGCCGGCGGGGTCGAAGAAGGTCGTGCCGAAGTTGCGGTCGGTCAGCAGCATCGTGATCGCGCCGCCGAGCACCGGCACCGCCAGCAGCAGCAGGAACGCGGTCACCAGCATCGACCAGGCGAACAGCGGCATCTTGTGCAGCGTCATGCCCGGTGCGCGCATGTTGAAGATGGTGGTGATGAAGTTGATGGCGCCCAGGATCGAGGAGGCGCCGGCCAGGTGCAGGGCGAAGATCGCCATGTCGACCGACGGCCCGGGATGGCCGAGCGCCGAGGACAGCGGCGGGTAGATCGTCCAGCCGGTGCCGGCGCCGGTGCCGGTGAAGGCCGAGCCGATCAGCAGCGCGAAGGCCGGGACCAGCAGCCAGAAGCTGATGTTGTTGAGGCGCGGGAACGCCATGTCCGGCGCGCCGATCATCAGCGGCACGAACCAGTTGCCGAAGCCGCCGATCATCGCCGGCATGACCACGAAGAACACCATGATCAGGCCGTGGGCCGAGATGAACACGTTCCACACCTGGCCGTCGGTGACCCACTGCATCCCCGGGTCCTGCAGCTCGAGGCGCATGATCACGGAGAACAGCCCGCCGATGAGCCCGGCGACGATCGCGAAGATCAGGTAGAGGGTGCCGATGTCCTTGTGGTTGGTCGAGAACAGCCAGCGGCTCACGAAGCCCGGCTTGTGGTCGTGGTGGTCGTCGTGCCCGTGGGCGCCCGTGGCTCCGTAGCCCATTGCTGAATTCCCTCGCTCTGGCGTTACCGGGCCTGCTGCGCGACCTGTACGGCCGGCGCGGCGCCGTCGGTTTTCATTGCGGTCTGCTTCTCCGCGACCCACTGCGCGAAGCGCTCCTTGGAGACGGCCTCGACCGCGATCGGCATGAAGGCGTGGCCGGTGCCGCAGATCTCGGAGCACTGCCCGTAGTAGACGCCTTCCTGCTCGATGCGCACCCAGGTCTCGTTGACGCGGCCGGGGACGGCGTCGGTCTTGATGCCGAAGGCCGGGACCGCCCAGGAGTGGATGACGTCGCCCGCGGTGACCAGCACGCGGATGTTGGTGCCGACCGGCAGCACGACGCGCTCGTCGACTTCGAGCAGGCGGCGCTGGCCGGGCCCGAGATCTTCCTCGGGGATCATGTAGCTGGAGAAGGCGACCCCCTCCTGGTCCGTGTACTCGTAGTCCCAGTACCACTGGCGGCCCGTGACCTTCAGCGTCATCTCGGCCTCCTCGGTGCGGTCCATGAAGTACAGCACGCGGAAGGACGGGATCGCGATCACCAGCAGGATCAGGACCGGCAGCGCCGTCCACGCGATCTCGATCAGCGTGTTGTGCGACGTGCTGGACGGCGTCGGGTTCTTCTTGTCGTTGAAGCGCAGCACGACGTAGACGAGGAGCGCCAGGACCAGGACGCAGATGGCGGTGATGATGTAGAAGAGCAGGTTGTGGAAGTCGACGAGCGCCTCCTTCACCGGCGACGCCGCGCCTTGGAGGCCGACCTGCCAGGGAGTGGGGGCGCCGAGCGGGTCGGGCGCGCCGTCCTGGGCCAGGGCCTGCCCGATGCCGCCGAAGATCGATAACATGAAGGCCGTCGCGACGGCGCTGATCCTGTTCAGGTTCATCCCTAACACTCTTCGTCTCGGGCGGAGCGAGCCCCGCGAAATCCCAAACGCTTCCGGCTTTCCGGCCGCCCGCGGAGCATGGCCGCACGGGCCGCGGAACGTACCTCGCGGCGCCCGAAGCTAACAAGTCCGGCCGGTCCTGCGGGCGGTACATTTCGTCGCAGGCGTCTCCTGTCCCGACCGGCGGGCAGGTGGCCATCCTAATACGCGCGGCGGCGCGCCCCCGTCAACGAGCGCGCGGCCTTGCCCCGCCCCGGCGATGGACCACATAGTCGGAATGTCGCTATCGGGAGTTTCCTCATGAGCAGTCTGGCCGTCACCGACGACCTGTTCTTCAACCGCGCGGGCCTGGACCGCGCGCGGGTCGAGACGATCGTATCCGAGGCGCTGTCGGGCGCCGACGACGGCGAGCTCTACCTGGAATACGGCCAGTCCGAGAGCCTGGCCTGGGACGACGGCAAGCTGAAGAGCGCCTCGTTCGACACCAGCCAGGGCTTCGGCCTGCGCGCGATCGCGGGCGAGGCGACCGGCTACGCCCATGCGGCGACCCTGTCGGAGGACGCGATCCGGCGCGCGGCCGGCACGGTGCGCGCGGTCCATGCCGGCCATGGCGGCGTGCTGGCGGAACCGCCGGCCGGCACCAACCGCGTGCTCTACACCGGCGAGAACCCGCTGGGCCTGGTCGACTTCGAGACGAAGGTGCGGCTGCTGCGCGACATCGACGCCTATGCCCGCGCGCGCGACCCGCGGGTCCGGCAGGTCTCCTGCTCGCTCGGCGGCGAGTGGCACGCGGTCCAGGTCCTGCGCCCCGACGGCATGCGCGTCGCCGACGTCCGGCCGCTGGTGCGGCTCAGCGTCTCGGTCGTGGTCGCCGACGGCGAGCGGATGGAGACCGGCTCCCACGGCGCCGGCGGCCGGGTCACCTACGACGCCTACCTGCAGCCCGACGCCTGGAAGGCCCAGGTCGACGAGGCGCTGCGCCAAGCGCTGGTCAATCTCGGCTCGGTCCCGGCCCCGGCCGGCGAGATGCCGATCGTGCTCGGGCCGGGCTGGCCCGGCATCCTGCTGCACGAGGCGATCGGGCACGGGCTCGAGGGCGACTTCAACCGCAAGAAGACCTCGGCGTTCTCCGGCCTGATGGGCCAGCGCGTCGCCTCGCCCGGCGTCACCGTCGTCGACGACGGCACGCTGGAGAACCGGCGCGGCTCGATCACCGTCGACGACGAGGGCACGCCCGGCCAGACCACGACCCTGATCGAGGACGGCATCCTGGTCGGCTACATGCAGGACCGCATGAACGCGCGCCTGATGGGCATGCGCCCGACCGGCAACGGCCGGCGCCAGAGCTTCGCCCACATGCCGATGCCGCGCATGACCAACACGGTGATGCGCCCGGGCGGGCACAGCCGCGACGAGATCCTGGCCTCGGTCAAGCGCGGCCTCTACGCCGTCAATTTCGGCGGCGGGCAGGTCGACATCACGTCGGGCAAGTTCGTGTTCTCCGCCTCGGAGGCCTACCTGATCGAGGACGGCAGGATCGGCCCGGCGGTCAAGGGCGCCACGATCATCGGCAACGGGCCGGAGGCGCTGACCAAGGTGACGATGATCGGCGACGACACCGAACTCGACCCCGGTATCGGCACCTGCGGCAAGGACGGCCAGGGCGTGCCGGTCGGCGTCGGCCAGCCGACCCTGCGCATCGACGGGCTGACCATCGGCGGCACGGCGACCGCCTGAGACGCCTTTTTCCTTGCGCCGTCCCGAGGCGCGCCGATATTCCCTGATCCGTCGCGGCCGCGGGGCCGCGGCGGGAGGGAGCGGGCATGGACGAGACGGCGACGGCGAAGGTGGAAGGCGGGGACGGGGCCGGCGGCGGCACGATGATGCGCACGCTGAAGATCGTGCTCTCCGTGATGGGCCTGCTGATCGTGGCCGGCTTCGCCTATATCGGCTACGAGGTGTGGCGGCGCACGAACGACACCGAATACCGCGCCGCGATCGAGGCCGAGCGTGCCGCCCGCCGGGCCCCGGCGCCGGCCTCCGAAGGCGTGATGCGCGCCCGCGCGCCGGTGGCGCCGCTGGAGCTGCCGCCGGGCGCGATCATCACCGACACCGTCGCCGTCGGCACCCTGCTCGCCGTCACGGTCGAGCGGATCGACGGCACGCAGACCCTCTACGTCATCGACCCGCGCCGCGGCGACCTGGTCGAGTTCCTGCGCACCCAGCCGAGGGGCCGGTAGACTGGTCGCAATGCACCCGGTCAGCTACCGAACTGCGCGACGCGCTGGTCAATGAAAGATCCGATCCTTCGACGGAAGTCCGGAAACTCCGCCAGGATCTCGTCGACGATCGGCCGGTTGGAGACGACCTTCCGGACCAGTTCGTCCACGACGTCGCCCAAGCCCGCCTGCGCGCCGAGCCTCCTGTCGAGCAGAACGAAGGTGGACGGCGAGACATCGGCGAAGCGCCTCGATCCTCCGAGCCGGAGCCCCATGTCTTCCGGGCCTTCGCCGTCGGGCCGATAGAGAAACGTCGCGACGAGATCATAGGCGGGCGCAATTTCCGGTATGCGTCGATTGCGATATATGAGCGACCAGTTCTTCAGGTGAGCATCGCCATTGCCGATCAGGACGCTGAACGCCAGTCGCCGCGTGAACTCCCTCAGGCTCTCCACATCGTGACCGCGGTGGAACAGCGCCGCGATGGTCTCGAAACTCCCCAGATATTTGTCCTCGGGATAGAAACCGCGGACCTGCGCCATGTCCTCGATATGAATGCGGCTACGTCCCGGCCCGCGATCAAAGCGCTTTATCGCGAAAGCCCAGCATTCTCTCCCCGGCCACATCTGGTCCGGAAGTTCGTCGATCATGTCCCGATGGACGAGGCGGATCGTGGGCACATCCATCCCGGCCGCCTTCGCCAGGGTCATCATGGCGAACTCGTTGCGAGGCACTTCCGGGTGTATCGGGTCCGGCAGCTTGACGATCCAGTCTCCATTGTCGCCCGCGGCTGGGATCGTCAGTCTTTCGCCCCGGGCAAGCATGGAGAACTTCAACCCGACGCCCGCCAGGGAGAACCTCCACAATCTCTGCGCGGACATGGATCCAGGAACCCCGTGCTCGCTTTCCTCCGGGAAGTCGACCGGAACGACGCTGTCGGCGGCAACTACACGCACCGCGCCGGGGAGGTCGTGCCCCACTTGGGCGAGCAGTTCCATTTCCCTTTGAACCGGGACGCCGCGCGCCTCGGCAATCCACTGTCGCAGATGGCCCTCGGGCAGGAGGTTCGAGAACCAGGATGGAAGGCGCATGCGGCTGCGATGACGTTCCATGGGGGCGTTCTCGAAGCGCAGTCCCAACACTGGTCGACGCGGGTCTTCCCAGTATCCCTCCTCGAACACGAATTGCGTGACGTCGCCCCGGCGCTGGAGCGTCCCGACGCGGAAATCCTCGAGAAATACGCCAAACTGTCCCTCAATCGAATGCGTCATCTCTAACCGCATCCAGATCGTCGAACTCGAACGCCTCGAGAGGAGGCGTGTCTTCAAGCCCGGCTCCAGCCATCCTCTCGAGGAAATCTTTAACGACGCCCTCCAGGCGGCGCTGTCTTCCTTCCAGAAAGGCAACCCTGTCATCGCGCGCGAGAGCGTTGGCGATACCATCATCAAGTGCATGAGAAGAAAGAAAAACGCGCTCCTCTACTAGTCTTTCCAGCGGCCGGTTGATGAGGAGACCGGCCATGGGGCCCCGCAGATCCGCTTCGGGCACGAGCATGCGGTTCGCCGCCCAGCCCCGGCACTGGTCCGGCTCGGACGCGAGGATTCGCGGCGTCACGTCCGCCAGCGTGCCGTCAGGCTGGATCTCCTCGGTGAGGTCCTCCCGCTCGTACCTTTCGCCGGTCAGAGGAGAGCGGGGTCCGAGCGCCCAAAGTGCCGAAAGCACGATCCGGCTCTGGGCGGCATTCGTACGGAACCCCGTCAGTGCCGGTAGATGCGGCTTGCTGTCGATGGGGTTGCCCAACAATGCCTGGACCGAAGCGGTTTC
>NZ_DASYHS010000076.1:0-26588 GCF_035998295.1 Arenibaculum sp.
GCTGTCCGCCGAGGAGGAGAACCGGCACGAGGCCCTCGTCGAGCAGATGCGCCGGCAGCACGACGAGCTGTACGGCAAGCTGGTCGAGCAGGGGCAGTTCCCCGCCGCCGCTCGCCTGCTGGCCCACCGGTGGCGCTTCGAGAAGGATGTCGGCGCCGTCCGCGCCGTGACCCGGGCCGAGCGCGAGCGCCTGCGCGAGGACCTGTGCGAGGACGTCCGGGACGAGCTGCGCGAGGAGATGCGCGGCAAGGTCCAGGCGGAACTGGTGGAGGAGCTGCGCAGGGACCTGGCCGGACTGCGCCAGGAACTGCGCGAGGAGCAGCGCCGCGAGATGCGCGCCGGGACCGGGCCGAAGACGAAGGCCGGGACCGTGACGAAACATGACATTCCCGCACGTTTCGACGCCCCGGTGCCCTCTGGTCCGCTGGCCGCCGCTCCGCAGAGCGCCGGCAGCCTGAAGGCCCGCCTGCGCGACCAGCCCCTGCCGGTCCCCACCGGCAAGCTCGCTCGCACCGGCTGACCGCGCGAAAATCCCCTCTCCCGTGCAACGGGAGAGGGAGGGGCCCGGCCAACGGCCGGGAGGGTGAGGGCGCCACCCCGCAGACCCTCACCTTCCCACCGCTACGCGGCGGGCCCCTTCCTCTCCCGCAGGCGCGGGAGAGGAGATATTCAACCGATAGCTTGTGCGGCCGGGATCGATGCGGTTCATCAGCAGGTCAGCCGACGCGACCGGTAAACGCCGTTAACCCGAGTTCGGAGCCCCTCACGCCACGTCCGAATAACCGTCCTCCGGGGCGTCGGGGTCGCCCGGCAGCGTCTCCCAGCCGAGGCCCGGCAGCTCGATGATGCGGCCGCCGCCGGTGGCGTCGCGGCAGGCGACGTAGCCGCGCTGCTCCATGAAGCTGAGCAGGCGGCGCGCGCGGCCGGACGAGCGGCTGCCGCAGGCGCGTGCGACCTCGGCGTCGGAGGGGCAGGGGTCGCCCTCGAGCGCTGCGCGCGCCAGCAGCAGGAACACCGCCTGGATGTCTTCCGGCAGGTCCGCCGCCGCGGTGACCGCGCTGTCCCAGTCGGGGCTGTGCACCGTCGCCTCGCCGACCCCGGCCCGCGCCGAGGCGAGGCGGCGGCGGAACGCCGGCAGGTCGAGCATGCGGCCGTTGAGGTTGCGGCTGCGGCAGCGGACCAGGAAGTCCTGGTAGAGCACCGCGACCGGCCGGTAGGCCGATTCGGGGTCGGCGACCACCTCGCGCAGCACGGCGTCCAGCAACGCGCCGCGGTCGGCCGGCGCGACCTCCTCGCTTGGTTCCTCGTCCGCCTCGGCGGCGCGGCGCGCCTGGGCGAGCTGCGCCATCACGTCCGCCCCGGTACCGGGCGCCGGGCGGCGCGGGGCGGGGCGGGGCGGGGGCTCAGGCTCGCCGGGGCGCAGGATCAGGCCGCGCGCGTCCTCCGGCGCCTCGGGCAGAGGCATCAGCTTCGGGCTGCCGCCGCGGGCCGCCGTCTCGACGTCGCCGACGCGCACCGGAAGCGGGCGGCGCGACAGCGCCGGGCCGAGCGCCACGAAATGCCCGCGCTCCAGGTCGCGGAACATCTCCGCCTGCTTGCGCTCCATGCCGAGCAGGTCCGACGCCCGCGCCATGTCGATGTCGAGGAAGGTGCGGCCCATCAGGAAGTTCGACGCCTCGGCGGCGACGTTCTTGGCCAGCTTGGCCAGTCGCTGGGTCGCGATCACGCCGGCCAGGCCGCGCTTGCGGCCGCGGCACATCAGGTTGGTCATGGCGCCGAGCGACGCCTTGCGCGCCTCGTCCGAGACCTCGCCGGCCGCCGACGGGGCGAAGAGCTGCGCCTCGTCGACCACGACCAGGATCGGGTACCAGTGGTCGCGCTCGGCGTCGAACAGCCCGCCCAGGAAGGCGGCGGCGTGACGCATCTGCATCTCGACGTCCAGCCCCTCCAGGTTCAGCACGACCGACACCCGGTGCTGGCGCACCCGGTCGGCGATGCGCTGGAGCCCGCCCTCGGTATGCTCGGACGCGTCGACGACGACGTGGCCGAACCGGTCGGCCAGCGTCACGAAGTCGCCCTCGGGATCGATCACAGCCTGCTGGACCCAGGGCGCGCTCTGCTCGAGCAGCCGGCGCAGCAGGTGCGACTTGCCGGAGCCGGAATTGCCCTGCACCAGCAGGCGCGTCGCCAGCAGCTCCTCCAGGTCGAGCGTCGCCGGGCGTCCGCCCGCCGTCCCCATGTCGATGCTGACCTTCATCCATCTCTCCCCTGCGCCGCCGCCACCTATACCAAAACGGGGGCCCGGGAGGACACCCGGATCAGGGGGGGCCGCCGGTCTCGATCAGCGACTTGATCAGGAACAGCTCGAACTCGTGCGAGCGGGTCAGGCGGTCCCAGCGGGCGTCCGCCATCGCCGGGTCGCGCCAGGCGAGCAGGGTCAGCACGCTTTCCCCTTCGCCGCCGCCGACATGGGGCGCCGGCACCACCCGGGCGCAGATGCGCGGCTTCAGCGCCTCGGGCGACGAGCCGAGATGATAGTCGACCAGCAGGTGCGGCCGGCTCGCCTCGATGCGGACCCAGGTCACCGAACCGTCGAAGATCGAGCGGCCCTCGACCAGCCCGTCCTCGCGCACCGTGGTCTCCCAGGTGCCGAAGGACCAGCGGTGGAGCTGGGCGGGCGAGGCCATGAAGTCGAACACCGTCCCGGCCGGGGCGGCGATGCCGATCGCATCGGCATGCATCGGCCACACGCTCATGCCCCGATCCTTCCCGTCACCGTCATCGGCCCCTCGACCGGGCCGACCACGACCAGGACGCGGGCCGGCTCCGGCCCGCCGCTCAGATAGGCATGGGCCATGCGGGCATCGAAATAGAGGCTGTCGCCGGCCTCCAGGCGCGCTGGCGCGTAGAGTTCGGAATGCAGGATCAGCACGCCGTCCAGCACGTGGACGAACTCCTCGCCGTCGTGCCGCTGCAGCCCGCCGACCTCGTCGAGGGTGCGCGCGGTCACGGTGTTGATTGCGGGATGGAGCTGCTTGCGCGCGATGTCCGCGCACAGGATCTCGGACACGTAGCGCGCGGTGTGCGCCCGCACCCCCTCGCCGGCGCGGCACACCGAGCGCAGGCCCGGCCGGATCGCGACCGCGTCGTCGCGGAAGAAGTCCGCCATGTCGGCGCCCAGCTCGCGCGCCAGCGTGAACAGGTTGTGGGCGCTGACGTTCGCGAGGTCGTTCTCGATGCGGGACATCGTCGCTTCCGAGACGCCGATCCTGGAGGCCAGATAGGCCAGGGTCAGCCCCTGGGCCTTGCGCAGCCGCGCGATCCGCGCCCCGATGGCCGGCGCCGTCGCCTGGGTGGTCGTGTCCGAGGAGTGGGGTCCGGGCACTCGATTGCCGCCTAGTAATTGATGGAAGGGTTGTCGCCGGGATAGATGACGCCGGCCAGCATCATCCCGCCCGGGTCCGTGCACTGGAGCGAATGCAGCTCCTTGCGCGGCAGGAAGATCACGTCCCCGGTCCGCACCGGGGTCCGGAGCCCCGAGGTCCACATCATCCCGTGGCCGCGCAGCACGACCAGCGATTCCTCGTAGAGGTGGCGGTGGGGTGCCGCCTTGGACAGGGGCACCTCGCCGATGAACTGCGTCGCCAGCTCCGAGCCGACGGAGCGGTCGACAAGCATCTGGAAGAAGCGGTCGGCCATGTTCTGCCGACGCGCCGGGTCGAGCGGGACCGCGCGCTCGGGGAAGCGCTCGTCGAAATCGGCCGGCATGCCGGCCGGGAACTCCGGCCCCTCTGCCAGCGGGCAGACGGCGGCGTAGACGACGAGGCCGGCGCCTTCCAGGCGGAACGCCTCGCCGGGGCGCACGTAGCCGCCCGTGCCGGGTGCCAGGTCGAAGGACCGCGTCCCGATCGCGAGGCGGCCCTCGCCGGCCGAGCACAGCAGGACGACGTGCCTTTCGGGAAAGCGCAGCGCCGGCCCGGTCCCGGCCTCGAGGCGGAACAGGAAATAGGACTGGTGGAGCGCCCCGTCCTCGCGGCCGAGGATGCGCGCATAGGCAAGCCCGTCCCGGCGTTCCAGCGCCAGGCCCTCCACCGAGCACACGAAGCAGCCGCCGTCCAGCCGCGCCTTGCCGTCGGGGCCGGGGCCCACCTCGGGGATGGCGCGGTTGGCGGGGCTGTCGGGGTCGTCCAGCTCGTAGTCGCCGCGCAGGTTGTTGTGGCTGCCGTCGCAGAACGGCTTCGTCGCGCTGTGCTTGCAGCCGCAGAACAGCACCTCCTCGCCCTCGGTCGTCGCGGTGTGGAAGACCGGGCGGAACGCCGTGCCCCTGTGGGAACCGTCGCAGAAAGGCTGCTTCTTACTGAGCCCGCAGGCGCACCAGGCATAGGTGCGGCCCTTCGTCAGCTCCATGTAGTAGGGCTTGTAGCGCGGGATCGCTGCCAGGGCGGGGGCCTGCGTCTCTTCTTCGGCCATGCTCGCTGCTTCCTCGTCGCTCAGACCGAGACCTTCTTGAACCGCGGGTCGCGCCACCGTTCCTCGGCGAGGATGGCGCGCAGGCGCTGGACCGCGTCCCAGACGTCGACATGGGACAGGTACAGCGCGCCGATGCCGAAGCGGATCGAATCCGGCTTGCGGAACGAGCCTACGACGCGGGCTTCCAGCAGCGCCTCGACGATGCTGCCGGCGCCGGGATGGCGGAACGAGATGTGGCCGCCGCGCCGCGCGTGCTCGCGCGGGGAGTTCAGCTCGACCCCGAAGGTCCCGCATTCCTGGTCGAGCAGCCGGATCAGCAGGTCGCCGAGCGAGCGGTGCTTCGCCTCCATCAGCGCCGGGTCGACGTCGCGCCAGATCTCGGAAGCGGCATGCAGCACCTCGTCCGCGATCACCGCGGGCGTCCCCGTGAGCTGGCGGACGATCCCGGTCGCCGGCTGGTAGCGCTCGGCGAAGGCGAACACGTCGCCATGGCCCATCCAGCCGGCGATCAGGGGCCAGGACGCGTTCTGATGGCGGGGATGGATCCATACCAGCGACGGCGCGCCCGGCCCGCCGCACAGGTATTTGTAGCCGCAGCACACCGCGAAGTCGGCCCCGTCGCCCATCAGGTCGACCCGGACGGCGCCCGCGGCGTGCGACAGGTCCCACACCGTCAGCGCCCCGACCTCGCGCGCCCGGGCGCTGGTGCGCGCCATGTCCCAGCGCTCGGAGCTGCGGTAGTCGACCAGGCTGAGGCTGACCGCGGCCACGCTCTCGTCGAGCCGGTCCAGCAGCTCCTCGCGGCTGTCGGCGAGCACCAGCTCGAACCCCTCGCCGATGAAGCGGCCCAGCCCCTCGGCGATGTAGATGTCGGTCGGGAAGTTGGACCGCTCCGTCAGGATGCGGAACCGGCCGTGCGGCCGGGCGGCCCAGGCGGCGGCCAGCACCTTGAGCAGGTTGACCGAGGTGTTGTCGCAGGCGATCACGTCCTCGGGCGCCGCCCCCAGCAGATGCGCGAAGTTCGCGCCGATCTGGCGCGGGCGCTCCAGCCAAGGGTAGCCGTTCCAGCCCTGGCGGCGCGCCTGCATCCATTGCTGCTCGAAGAAGGCGGCCATGCGCTCGGGGACCGTCGCCGGCATCGCGCCGACGGAGTTCGCGTCGAAATAGATGCGCCCCGAACCGTCGCTGGCGAAGCGCTGCCGGAAATCGCGCAGCGGGTCGGCCGCGTCGAGCGCCTCGCACATGGCGCGGGTTGCCGGTCCGTCGACGCGGGTATCCATCCGATCCTCCCCTTCCGTTTCCGCGAGACTATCGTGACTGAAGCATTCTTGCAAGTTTGCAAGAAACCTGCATATGGTCATGCTCGTACGGGAACGAGAGCGGGACGATGCCGGCCTCCACCAACACCACACGCCTCGCCGTGGACATCGGCGGCACCTTCACCGACGTCGTCCTGGAGACGCCCGCGCGCACCCACACGACCAAGGTGCTGACGACGCCGCGCGCGCCGGAACTGGGCGTGATGGACGGGATCGGCGTCGTCCTCGCCGAGGCGGGGCTGGATGCGCGCGCGATCGACGTCGTGATCCACGGCACGACGCTGGCGACCAATGCGCTGATCGAGCGCAAGGGCGCCCGCACCGCCTTCGTCACGACCGAGGGCTTCCGCGACGTCCTGGAGATGGGCTTCGAGAAGCGCTACGCGCAGTACGACCTAGCGATGGAGATGCCGCCGCCCCTCGTGCCGCGCCCGCTGCGCTTCGCGGTGCCGGGCCGGGTCGTCGCCGGGGGCGGGACGCTGGTGCCGCTGGACGCGGATGCCGTGCGCTCGGTCGGCGCCGCCCTGCGGCGGGCGGAGGTCGAGGCGGTGGCGGTCGGCTTCCTCCACGCCTACGCGCATCCGGAGATGGAGCGCGAGGCGGCGGCCATCCTGGCCGAGGCGCTGCCGGACGCGACCGTGTGCCTGTCCGGGGAGGTCTGCCCGGAACTGCGGGAGTACGAGCGCTTCTCGACCACGGTCGCCAACGCCTATGTCCGGCCGCTGATGTCGGGCTACCTGCACCGGCTGCGCGGCCTGCTCGATCGCGAGGGGCTCGCGGCGCCGCTGTACCTGATGATGTCCGGCGGCGGGCTGACGACGCTGGAGCAGGCGGCCCGGTTCCCGATCCGCCTCGTCGAGTCGGGTCCGGCCGGCGGCGCGATCCTGGCGGCCCGGCTCGCGGCGCAATGCGGGTTCGACCGGGTGCTCTCCTACGACATGGGCGGCACGACCGCGAAGATCTGCCTGATCGACGACGGACGCCCGCAGCGCAGCCGCACCTTCGAGATCGCGCGCATCTACCGCGACATGAAGGGCAGCGGCCTGCCGGTCCGCATCCCCGTGATCGAGATGGTGGAGATCGGGGCCGGCGGCGGCTCGATCGCGCGGGTCGACGCGCTCGGCCGGATCACCGTCGGCCCGGACAGCGCCGGGTCCGAGCCGGGGCCGGCCAGCTACGGCCGCGGCGGCGCGCGGCCGACGGTCACGGACGCCAACCTGGACCTGGGCAAGCTCGACGCGGAAGGGTTCGCGGGCGGGCGCATCCGGCTGGACGCGGCCGCGGCCCGGGCGGCGCTGGCGCGCGACGTCGGATCGCCGCTGGGCCTGGACGCCCATTGGCCCGCCGTCGGCGTCGTCGAGATGGTCGAGGAGAACATGGCGAACGCCGCCCGTGTGCACGCGATCGAGCGCGGCCGCGACGTCACGTCCTACACCATGATCGCGTTCGGCGGCGCCGCACCGCTGCACGCCGCGCGGCTGGCGGAGAAGCTGGGCATCCGCCGCGTCCTGGTCCCGGTCGGGGCGGGCGTCGGCTCGGCGATCGGCTTCCTGGCCGCGCCGATCGCCTACGAGGTCGTGCGGAGCTTCCGCCGGACGCTGTCGGACCTGCCGGTCGGCGAGGCCAACCGCCTCGTGGACGCGATGGCCGACGAAGCGCGCGCCGTGGTCCGCCGGGGTGCTGGCGACGCGCCGCTGACGGAGGAGCGCAAGGTCGAGCTGCGCTACCGCGGCCAGGGCCACGAACTGGTCGTCGACCTGCCGGGCCGTCCGCTGGACGACGGCGACCGCGCCCTGCTGCGCGCGGCCTTCGAGGAGCGCTATCGCCGCGTCTACGGGCTGGTCCTGCCGGACATCGAGGTGGAGGCCGTCTCGTGGTCGGTCACGGTCTCGACGCGGCCCGCGGAGGTCGAGCCCGTCGCCGATCCCGGCCCGCGCCGCCGCGCCGAACCGGCGGCGAGCCGTCCGGCCTACGACGCCTCGCTCGGCCGCATGGTCGAGCACGCCGTGCACGAGCGCACGGCGCTGTCGCCGGGCGACCGGCTGGACGGTCCGGCGGTGATCGTCGAGGCGGAGACCGCGACCATGGTCCCGGCCGGCTTCACCGCCCGCCTCCATCCCGCCGGGCACATCCTGCTCGAACGCAACGGCGCCTGACGCCCCATCTGCGGAGACGGTCCCCGTGCAGCCCGAAGCCCTTGCCGCCATCCATCGCCAGGTCATGTGGAACCGCCTCGTCGCGGTCGTGGAGGAGCAGGCGCAGGCCCTGCTCCGGGCCGCCTTCGGCGCCGTGACGCGCGAGGCGGGCGACCTGTCGGCCGGCGTCTACGCGCCCGACGGCCGCATGATCGCCCAGGCCGTGACCGGCACGCCCGGCCACGTCAACACCATGGCGCTCGCGGTCGCCCACTTCCTGGACCGCTTCCCGGCCGCGACCATGCGTCCGGGCGACGTCTTCCTCGGCAACGATCCCTGGCTCGGCACCGGCCACCTGTTCGACTTCGTGGTCGTGACGCCGGCCTTCCGCGACGACCGGCTGGTGGCGCTGTTCGCCTCGACCTGCCACGTCGTCGACGTCGGCGGCCGGGGCTTCACGGCGGACGCGACCTCGGTGTTCGAGGAGGGCACCTTGATCCCGCACATGCGGGTGCGCGACGCGAAGGGGCTGAACGAGGACCTGCTGGCGATCATCTGCGCCAACAGCCGCAACCCCGTCGAGGTGCGCGGCGACCTGCTGTCGCTGGTGTCGAGCAACGACACCGGCGTGCGCCGGCTCGCCGACATGATGGACGAGTTCGCGATCGAGGAGCTGGGCCCGCTCGCGGACTTCATCCTGTCCAGCTCCGAGGCGGCGACCAGGGCCGCGATCCGCGAGGTGCCGAACGGCGTCTACGAGTGCGAGATGACGCTCGACGGCTACGAGGCGCCGATCGTGCTGCGGGCGCGCATGACGGTCGAGGACGAGCGCATCGTCCTTGACTATGCCGGCAGCTCGCCGGCGTCGCGCTACGGCATCAACTCGCCCAAATGCTACACCGACGCCTATACGGCGTTCGGGCTGAAATGCGTCGTCGCCCCGGAGGTGCCGAACAACGCCGGCTCGCTGGGCTGCTTCGTGATCGAGGCCGAGCCCGGCTCCTGCGTCGCGCCGGAACGGCCGAGCCCGGTCACCGCGCGCCACGTGATCGGCCAGATGCTGCCCGACGTCGCCTTCGGCTGCCTCGCCCGGGCGCTGCCCGGCCGCGTCCCGGCCGAGAGCGCCGGGTCGATCTGGGTGCTGGCCATGTCGGGGCAGGGGCCGGGGCAGGGGGCGGGGCAGGGCGGGCCGGCCGGCCGCTTCAACGTGATGAACGTGGGCCTGGGCGGTGTCGGCGCGCGGCCGGGCAAGGACGGGCTGGCGACGACCGCGTTCCCGAGCGGGGTCGGCGCGATCCCGGTCGAGGTCACCGAGAACGAGGCGCCGCTCGTGTTCTGGCGAAAGGAGCTGCTGCCCGATTCGGGCGGCCCCGGCGCGGTGCGGGGCGGCCTCGGCCAAGTGATCGAGATCGGCGCCATCGGCGACCGGCCGTTCTCGATCTCGGCCGCGACGTTCGACCGGATGCGCAATCCCGCGCGCGGGCGCGACGGCGGTGGATCGGGCAGGGTGGGGGCTGCGCATCTGGCATCGGGCACCCGCTTCACCGGCAAGACCGTCTACGTGGTCCCGGCCGGCGACCGCCTCGTGCTGGAACTGCCGGGCGGCGGCGGGCTCGGCGACCCGGCGGCGCGCGACCCGGCCGCGATCGCCGCCGACCTGGAGGCCGGCTACGTCACCGCGGAAGGAGCGCGGCGCGACTACGGCGGATGAGGGGACATTGCGCCGGTCGGGCGAAACGTTTTAGGTTTCAAATAATAATCACGGCCCGTTCCAATGTGGCCGACGGACAGGGGGTAACGACACTGGTTGGACCGATCACCGGGCGGCTGCGATCCGCCCCGACGGGACGCGCTCATCCGGGCGCCGTCCCATGAGCGCGCCGATGATCCGGGTCGAGGGCGTCTCGAAGTCCTTCGGCGGGCTGAAGGCCGTCGACCGCTGCACCCTGGAGGTCGCGCGGGGGTCGGTCACCGGGCTGATCGGCCCCAACGGCGCCGGCAAGTCGACGCTGTTCAACGTCATCGCCGGCCTGATCCGCCCGACCAAGGGCCGCATCCTGCTCGACGGCGAGGACGTGACCGGTCAGGCGCCGCACCGGCTGTTCGCGCGCGGGCTGCTGCGCACCTTCCAGATCGCGCACGAGTTCTCGCGCATGACCGTGCTGGAGAACCTGATGGTCGTCCCGCCGGGCCAGACCGGCGAGAACCTCGTGGCCTCCTGGCTGCAGGGTGCGCGCATCCGGCGCGAGGAGGCGGAGATCCGCCGCCGGGCGGAGGAGGTGCTGGAGATCCTGCGCCTGGGTGCGCTGCGCCACGAACTGGCGGGCAACCTGTCGGGCGGGCAGAAGAAGCTGCTGGAGCTCGGCCGCACCATGATGACCGACGCGCGGGTCGTGCTGCTGGACGAGATCGGCGCCGGCGTGAACCGGACCCTGCTCGGCGAGCTGGCCGGCCACATCGAGCGGCTGAACCGCGACCACGGCTACACCTTCTTCGTGATCGAGCACGACATGGACCTGATTGCCCGGCTGTGCGACCCGGTGATCGTGATGGCGGAGGGCACGGTGCTGACCAGCGGGACCATGGCGGAGATCCGCCGGAACGAGGCGGTGCTGGAGGCCTATCTCGGCCGTGGCGCCGCCCGGACCGCGGAGGTGGGGTCATGAGCCTGCTGGCGGCGGAGGGAATGGTCGGCGGCTATGGCGGGATGGACATCCTGAAGGGCGTCGACCTGGCGGTGGAGCCGGGCGAGATCGTGGTCGTCGTCGGCCCGAACGGGGCCGGCAAGTCGACGGCGATGAAGGCGGTGTTCGGGTTGGTCCGCCTGCGCGCGGGCAAGGTCCGCTTCGAGGGCCAGGACGTCACCAACCGCGCCCCGGACCGGCTGGTCGGCCTCGGCATGGCGTTCGTGCCGCAGGAGCGCAACGTGTTCGCGAACCTGTCCGTCCACGAGAACCTGGAGATGGGCGCCTTCGCGCGGCGCGGCCCGCTCGGCCCGGCACTCGACCGGGTCTACGCGATCTTCCCGCCGCTGGCGGAGAAGCGGCGCCAGCCCGCGGGCGAGCTGTCGGGCGGCCAGCGCCAGATGGTCGCGATCGGCAGGGCGCTGATGGCCGAGCCGCGGCTGCTGATGCTGGACGAGCCGACCGCGGGCCTGTCGCCGCGATACATGGACGAGATCCTGGATCGTGTCGTCGCCATCAACGCGACCGGCGTCGGCGTACTGATGGTGGAGCAGAACGCGCGCCAGGCGCTCGCGGTCGCCCATCGCGGCTACGTCCTGGCGACGGGGGCCAACCGCTTCACCGGCACCGGCGCCGAACTGCTGGGCGACCGTGAGGTCGCCGTGAGCTTCCTGGGGGGATGAGGCGGTGCTGGAATTCGTCAACTTCTACCTCGTTCCCGGGCTGGTGCTGGGCTGCATCTACGCGCTGGGGGCGATCGGCGTCTCGCTGCTGTTCGGCATCCTGCGCTTCGCCCATTTCGCCCATGGCGACCTGATGACCTTCGCAGCCTACGTGACCTTGAGCGTGGTGACCGGGCTCGGCGTGTCGGTGGTGGCCGCACTTCCCTTCGCGATCTGCGCCGCCGCGGTCCTGGCGCTCGGGATCGACCGGGCGTTCTACCGGCCGTTCCGCGACAAGCCCGCGATCATCATGGTGATCGCCTCCTTCGGCGTCGCGCTGATGCTGCGCTCGGCCGTCCAGTTCTTCTGGGGGCCGGAGATCCTGTCCTTCCAGACCGGCATCCAGCGCCCGCTCGTCTTCTTCGACGCGCTGCGCGTGGCGGAGCGCCACATCGTCATCATCGGCGTCACGGTGCTGCTGGTGACGGGCCTGCACCTGTTCCTGACCCGCACGCGCATGGGCAAGGCGATGCGGGCGACCAGCGACGACCCCGATCTCGCGCGCGTCACCGGCATCGACACCGAGCGGGTGGTGCGCTGGACCTGGGTGTTCGGCGCCGGACTGGCGGCGGCGGCGGGCGTCTTCCTCGGCCTCGACACGCAGCTCACGCCCAACATGGGCTGGGACCTGCTGCTGCCGGTGTTCGCGGCGGCCGTGCTGGGCGGCATCGGCCGGCCCTACGGGGCGATCGCGGGCGGGCTGGTGATCGGGCTGGCGGAGGAGCTGTCCTCGTATCCCTGGATCACCGACGCGCCGCTGCTGTCGCCCGGCTACAAGACGGCGGTCGCCTTCGCGATCATGGTGGCGATGCTGATCTGGCGCCCCACCGGCCTGTTCCGCGGGAGGGTCTTCTGATGGGCGACGCGTACGGCCTCTCGATGTATCTCGTCGGCCTGCTGACGATGGGCGGGATCTATGGGGTGCTGGCCCTCGGCCTCAACGTGCATTGGGGCTTCACCGGCCTGTTCAACGCCGGCATCGCCGGCTTCTTCGCGATCGGCGCCTACGCCTCGGCGCTCGCGACCTCGGCGCCGTCACCCGACCATGTCGGCGGCTTCGGCCTGCCAATCCCGGTCGGCCTCGCCTGCGCCATGGTCTTCTCCGGCGCCGTCGCCTGGGCGGTCGGGCGGATCTGCCTGCGCCTGCGCAGCGACTATCTCGCGATCGCGACGATCGGCATCGCCGAGATCCTGCGCCTTGTCCTGAAGAACGAGGCGTGGCTGACGAACGGCAGCCGCGGCATCTCCAACATCCCGCGCCCGTTCGAGGATCTGGGCCTGCCCTGGGCGCAGATCGCCTTCCTCGGGGTCGTGCTGGCGATCCTGGGGGCCGTCTACCTGCTGCTGGAGCGCGGCTGGCGCGCGCCCTGGGGCCGGGTGATGCGCGCGATCCGCGAGAACGACCGCGCGGCCGAGGCTTCGGGCAAGGACGTGGTGCGCCTGCGCCTGGAGGCGTTCGTGATCGGCTCGATGATCATGGGCCTCGGCGGGGCGCTGATGGCCCATAGCTTCAAGTATATCGGCCCCCAGGCGACCGAGCCGCTGATGACGACCTTCCTGGTCTGGGTGATGCTGATCGTGGGCGGCAGCGCCAACAACCGCGGCGCGATCTTGGGCGCGATGGTGATCTGGGCGATCTGGTCGGCGACGGAGCTGTTCACCGCACGCCTGCCGCCGGACTGGGCGGTGCGGGCCGCCTATGTGCGGGTCTTCATGGTCGGGCTGCTGCTCCAGGTCGTGCTGCAGCGCTTCGCCCGCGGACTGCTGCCCGAGCGCCCGCCGACGCCGGCCGGTGAGGAGAAGGCGCCGGCGGAGAGGCGCGACCTGAAGCCCCTTTCCCAGAGGTAGAGGGCAGGGTGCGCGTCGCGGGGAGCCGCCCTACTGGAACGTGTCGCAGGCTTCCATCTCGCCGGTCTCGTAGCCGCGGCTGAACCAGGAGACCCGCTGCTCGGATGAGCCGTGGGTGAAGCTCTCCTCGACCACCGCGCCGCCGGCCCGGCGCTGCAGGCGGTCGTCGCCGATCGCGGCGGCGGCGTTCAGCGCCTCCTCGATGTCCCCGGGCTCGAGCACGCCCAGCTCGGTCTCGGCGAAATGGGCCCAGATGCCGGCCAGGCAGTCGGCCTGCAGCTCGAGGCGGACCGAGAGTGCGTTGCCTTCGGCCTGCGACAGGCGGGCGCGTTCCGCCTGGACCCGTCCGCTAATGCCGAGCAGGTTCTGGATATGGTGCCCGACCTCATGGGCGACGACGTAGGCCTGGGCGAAGTCGCCGGGCGCGCCCAGGCGCGAGCGCAGGTCGCGGTAGAAGCCCAGGTCGATGTACACCCGCTCGTCGGCGGGACAGTAGAACGGGCCGACCGAGGCGCCGGCATGCCCGCAGCCCGAGCGCACGGCGTCGGTGAACAGCACCAGCATCGGTTCCCTGTATTGTGCCTGCCGTTCCTGGAACTCGCGGCTCCAGACGTCCTCGGTGTCGGCCAGCACGACCGAGACGAAGCCGGCCAGCTCGTCGTCGGGGCGCCCGGTCTGGCGCAGGCCGGCATCGGTCCCCGGCTCCTCGTAGCCGGCCTCGTACCCGCCCGTGCCGTCGAGCACGCCCAGCAGCATGCGCGGATCGATGCCGAAGATCAGCCCGACCACGACCACCACCAGGATGCCGCCGATGCCGAGCCCGCCGCGGGCACCGCCCATCCGGAAGCCCGCCGGCATCCGCCCGCCGCGCGAGCCGCCCCCCACGCCGCGCCGGTCGACCACGTTGTCGCTCTGCCGCCTGCCACGCCACCGCATCCCGGCTCCTCCTTCGCCCTGCGGAGAACACGCGCGGGGCGGGATCGGTGCCGTCGGCCCCGGGCGGAACTAGAGCTTTTCGCGGTACAGGATGGCCATGCTCGCCATCTCCAGCATCAGTTCCTGCAGGACCAGATGCTGGGTGGACTTCTCCATGACGACCGGGAAGGCCGCGTCGCGCAGGCCGTGGATGCCGAGCGCCAGCCCCAGCTGCTCGGCCACGGCGAAGGCGCCCATGGCGTCCATGTTGGCGATCACCATCTGGCGCAGATCCCGCCAGGGACCGGCCGCCCCGCCTGCGAGACCTTCCAGGTCGGCGACGACCTCGTGCGCCTTGCCCATCAGCACGCCCATGGCCTGCCGGCCGGTGCCGGGCTGGCGGCCGATGTGGCGGAACAGGTCGCCGGCCGCCTGCTCGTGCCTTCGGGCGGTGTCCAGTATCTCCGAGAGGTAGAGGTGGAGGTTCGGCTTCTCGACGCCCGGCAGGGTATCCTCGACCAGCTTGCGGAAGGCGGTCTGGGTGGTCACCACCGCGTTCAGCCATGCCTCCACCCGGTCGAGCTGCGTCTCCCAGGCCTTCGGGTCCAGCTCCATCAGAATGGGGCCGGTGGTCGGGGCGCCGGTATCCGTCGCGCTCATCTTCCCCTCCCTCACTGCTTGGTGATGCGCCAGAGCACGCCCGTATGGGCATAGGCGACGACGTAGCTGTCCGATGCGGTATTGTTGCCGAAGTCCAGCACGTACAGGCTTTTCCCATCGGGGCTAAAGCGGCAGTCCACCGGCCGTTCCAGTCCGCCGTTGCCCGCCGCGGCCGAGGCGGGGCCCTGGTGGCGGTTGTGCATGAACGGCACGTGCCGCTTGGCCTTCAGGTCCACCCGCACGACCTGGAAGCCCCGGCGCAGGTGCTCGGGCCTGGGCGAGTTGAGCGGGGCGTAGGTGCCGAACTGGCAGACGAACAGCTCGCCCTTGTGGCCGAACGCGTCGGAGGCGCAGAAATCCAGCTTGCCGAGGCCGGTGTGCGGCTCGAAGAGGTACGCCGCGGGACCGGCCCAGGGCGGATGCTCCTCCAGCAGCGGCGTCGGCGGGGCGCCGCGCTGAGGCACGTGGCTGTCGTCCCAGACCGGCAGCCCGTCGGCGCACAGGTCGGGATAGCCGTACCAGTCGGGCGTGCCGACGGAACCATGGGGCTGGCGGGCGTTGCGGATGTGCCAGATGCGGTCGGGGTCCTCCGCGATGGCGCGGTCGCCCTTCTCCTCGAAATCGTTGTCGCTGGCATAGAGTTCTCCCTCCGGGCTGAAGGCGAGGCCGAAGGGATTGCGGATGCCCCAGGCCAGCAGCTCCGGGTCGCGGCCGTCCGGCCGGGCCCTCATGACGCAGGTGTTGCAGAAGGTCTGGCCCTTGACGACCTCGCCCTTGCGCGCCGGCGTGCCGAAGGGGCGGAAGGGACCCGTCTGGACGTAGTAGGGGTAAGGTGTCCGCGGGTCGCGGCCCCAGACGTTGTTGCCCGACAGCTTCACGTCCTGGCCCGGCACGTCGTGGACGTGGGGGTGCTTGGCGAGGTCCACGGTGTAGCCGGCCGGCATGACCGTGCCGTTGAGCCCGACCGAGCCCTGCCCGAAATACATCAGCCCGTCATGGGGGCCGAAGAGCGGCCCGCCCGGTTCGTGCCAGCCGCCGCTGGGCACCTTGTCGATCACGACCTCGCGGTCGCCCGTCTTCAGGTCATGGCGGGCGACGCGCATGTAGTAGCCGCCCTTTATGGATACGTAGAGCTTGCCGTCGCGCCAGGCGAGGCCGCGGGGGCCGCCCAGCTGCTCCACCGCCACCAGCTCCGGCAGGCCGCCTGGCGCCATCTTCCAGATGCGGGGCGGCATGTAGGGGCGGGTCGGCCAGGTGCTGCCGCCCTCGGCGAAGAACAGCGTCCCGTCGTCGCTGAAGCACAGGGCGGTCGGGAAGGAGAGGCCGACCACCAGCGCTTCGACGGTGTAGCCGTCCGGGACGACCACGTCGGCAGGGTCCACCCGGGAGCGCACGGGCGTGGGGAGGTTGCGGATCGCGCTCTGCGAGACGCGGACGACACCGTTCTGCATGGCGACCCCTCCGGTTCCGGCGTGATCTGCGCGTCGATGCACAAACAAACGCCGCCGAAGCGGTTGGTTCCCGGCCGGGAGGGCGGGTGCTGGATGAAGGCCGCGCCGCCGCCCGCATCGGCGGGAAACGGCGCGGCCAAGGCGGCGTCAGTCGATGATGCGGGTTTCCTTGAACGAGCCGTTCTCGACGACGTATTCGCCGATCACGCCCTCGACATCGCCGTTCTCATCGAAGTCGTGGGGGCCGGAAGCGCCGTTGTAGTCGATGTCCTGGCCGGCGGCGATCAGCTCGCGCGCCTTCTCCCACTCGCCGGGCTCGATCAGGACGCCGGGCGGATTGGAGACGGCGCGCACCGCGTCGCGGATCGCCGTGCGGTCGGTCGAGCCCGCCTTCTGGATCGCGAGGGCGGCCAGCATCACCGCGTCGTAGGTCTGGGCGATGAAGTACTTCTCGGCCGTCGACTCGTGCTTGGCGATGTAGTTCGTCTCGAACTTCTGCTTGGCGGTGGTGTCGGGCGGCGAGGTCGGCGAGGTGAACACGGCCGTCTTCAGGTTCTCCTCCCCGATCTCGTCGATCAGGGTCTCGTCGCGCATGCCGTCGGTGCCGAGGAAGGTATCGAAGAAGCCGTTCTCCAGCGCCTGGCGGACGATGGTGACGCCGCTCTCGCCCGCATAGGCGATCAGCACCAGCGCCTGCGGGTCGCCTGAGGCCAGGGTCGCCAGCTCCGAGCGGTAGGAGTTCTTCTTCGGCTCGTGCACCTGGTCGGCGGTGATCTCCCCGCCCATCTCGGTGAAGGCCTCGCGGAAGGTGTTGGCGATGCCCACGCCGTAGTCGTTGTTCGCGTAGGTGAGCGCCACGCGCTCGTAGCCCTTGTCGCGGACCAGCTTCGCCAGGATCCTGCCCTGGTAGTCGTCGCCGGGGACGATGCGGTAGACGTAGTCGTCGTCCTTCAGCGTCGTCATCTCCGGCGAGGTCGCGGTCGGCGAGATCTGCACGACCTTGTTCGGGATCGCGACGCTGCTGGCCGCCGCGACCGCAGCGCCGCTGGTCAGCGCGCCGACCAGCACCGGGACGTTGTCGACGTTGACGAGCTTGGTCGCGGCGTCGACCGCGCCCTGCGCGACGCCCTGGGTGTCGCCGATCACGAGGCGGAGCTGCTGGCCGTCCAGCACGCCGCCGGCGGCGTTGACCTCGTCGATCGCGAGCTGCGCCGCGTCCACGATCGGCGGCATGAAGTTTGCGATCGGCCCGGTCATGCCGAACAGCGCGCCGATCTTCACCTCCTGCTGCGCCGCGGCCGGGCTGGCTGCGGCCATGCCCGCCACCGCACCGGCCACCAAAGCCCCGCGCAGTCCAAACCCGGAGACTTTCCCGGAAACTTTCATCGTCGACGACTCCCCGTTCTCGGCGTCGGAAGGAGGAGGGAGGCAGGAGGTGACGCGATCCCGCGCGGGTGCATTCCTCTCCGGACAGCTCCGCCTGTTGCCGCGCCTTACTATTTTAGACTTAAAACGATCCGGCATTTCCCGGGACCTGTCAAGGCGGCGGTTCCGGCGTTCCCTTTCGTGGCGAAGCGGCGTATGCCGGAGGGGACGGGTTCCAGGACCAGGGAGGGAATGCATGACCGGGACAGTGATCGTGACCGGCGGCGGGCGCGGCATCGGGGCGGCGGCGGCACGGCTGGCGGCCGGGCGGGGGCATCCGGTCGCGGTCAACTATCAAGGCAATGCGGAGGCGGCCGAGGCGGTCGCGGCCGGCATCCGGGCCGAAGGCGGCCACGCGGTCGCGATCCGGGCCGACGTGTCGCGGCAGGACGAGGTCGCCGCCCTGTTCGACCGGGCCGTCGCGGAACTCGGCCCGCTGTCGGGGCTGGTCAACAGCGCCGGCGTCGTCGGGCCCTACGGCCGGCTGGACGAGGTCCCGGCGGAGGAGCTGGCCCGTGTCGTCGAGGTCAACCTGATGGGCACGCTGCTGTGCTGCCGCGAGGCGGTCCGCCGCCTGTCGACGCGCCATGGCGGGCCGGGCGGGGCGATCGTCAACCTGTCGTCGCGGGCATCCGTCCTCGGCTCGCCGAACGAGTTCGTCACCTATGCGGCCAGCAAGGGGGCGGTCGACAGCCTCACCCTCGGCCTCGCCCGCGAGGTCGCGAGCGAGGGCGTGCGCATCAACGCGGTCCGGCCCGGACTGATCGATACCGACATCCAGGAGATCCCCGGCTTCGGCAACCGCCTGGACACGCTGCGCGCCGCGCCGCCGATCGGCCGGCCCGGTACGGCCGAGGAGGTGGCGCGGACGGTGGTCTGGCTGCTGTCGGAGGAAGCCTCCTACGTGACGGGCGCGCTGCTCGACGTGTCGGGCGGCCGGTAGGGAGGGGGAAGCATGGCAGGCAAGGACCTGACGCAGTTCGTGGACTGGACGAAGGCGAAGCCCGAGCCCGGCGGCGTCTCGGTCGCCGAGGTGACGGTCGGCCTTCGGCTGCGGCGCGACGGCCGGATCGACCTGTTCGCGAACGCCGACGCGGTTGCCCGGGCCGACGAGATCCCGGATTTCCTGGAGGAGGTGGCGCGCGTGCTGCGCGAGAACCTGCGCGCGGGCAAGGCCCGGACCTCCTGAGCGGCATCCGGAGTTCCCCCTTTCGTCCTGGAGTCGCGTTCCCATGCCGGTCCGCCTTTACGCCGCGTGCTGCGCCACGGCCTTCATCCTTCTCTGCGTGCCCGCCGTGGCGGACGACGCCTGCACCCGCGTCCGCGCGGCGGCGGAGGCGGGACTGGACGCGGCGCTCGGCTTTCGCGAGCGCGCGCCCGGCCCGCTCGTGACCGTGGCCGAAGGCGACCTGCGACCGTCGCGCTGCCTGCTCCAGCTTCGTGCGACCGGCAACGAGCTGGAGCGGGTGGGCATGGAGGGGTTCGCGCACATGGCCTCGGCGTTGCGCGACGCCTTGATCGGCATCGGCTTCGCCGACACCGGGCGCACCCAGCGCCTGATCGCCGACGGGCCGCGCGGCACCGTCGATGCGCTGGAACGGGACGGGCTGATCTGCCGAACGACGGTCGGCGTGCAGGCGCTGCCCCCCGGCCGGCTCGACGCCGATGTCCATGGCGGCGGCTTGGCACCGTGGGAGCGGGGCTATGCCGTCGACATCGAATGCTTCGACGCCGCCGGCGGGACCGCTCCGCGCTTCGAGGACTACGAGCCGTTCGAGATCGTGGCGCCGGAGGCCGTGGCCCCGAACCTCGCCAGCCACCCGGAGGCGCGCCGCTTCCGCACCATGATCCGCCGGGGCGCCGAGCGGGGCGCTGCGTTCGCCGGCCATCTCGCGGTCGCCGAGTGGGGCTGCGGCACCGGGTGCCGGCAATACGCCTTCGTCGACGCGCGCAACGGACGCGTCCACTGGGGGCCGGTGGCGAGCCATGGCGCGGCGTTCCGCCGGGACAGCCGCCTCTTCGTCGTCAACCCGCCGGAGAACCTGCCGCCGGAAGCGCCGCGGGAAGCGACGCGCTACCATGTCTGGGACGGCGAGGCGCTGCGGCCGCTCGATCAGCCCTGAGCCGCGGCCGGCCGGGCCAGCTTCGTGCGGACGAAGGCGCCGAGCAGCAGCAGCCCGAGCCCGGCGCCCGCGAACAGCGCCCCGTAGCGGCCGGCGGTCGCGATCACGCCGCCGGTCGCGATCCCGGCCGCCTGCCCGGTGAACAGGAAGCTCGCGAAGACGGAGACCGCGATGCCGCGTGTCGCCGGCGCCATCTGCGTCGCCAGGGTCTGGAGCGTGTTGTGGAACATGTAGAAGCCGAGGCCGCACAGCGCGACCGCCACCGGCAGCACCGCCATGGGCAGGTCGAGCGCCAGCCCGCCGAGGCCGAGCGCGAGCGCGGCACCGCCCGCGGGCACCATGCCGCGCTGCCCGAGGCGGCGGACCAGCCCCGCGGCGATCATGGTGTAGGCAAGCGCCCCCAGCCCGAAGCAGCCCAGCAGGAGACCGATTTTCCCGTAGCTCAGCCCTTCCTCCAGCCGGAGGAAGGCGCCGAGGAAGGTGAAGCTGCCGTAGAACAGGAAGCCCTCGACGAACACCGCGCCGAGGACGAGCCGGACATGGGCCGAGCGGGCGAGCCCGCCATAGGCCGAGGCCAGGGTGGCGAGCGAGGGAGGCGTCGGCGGCGGGCCACGCCTGCGGGCGGACCGCAGTTCCACCGCGAGCAGGGCGGCGACGGCGAGGTAGAGCGCGCCCAGCCCCAGGAACACGCCGCGCCAGCCGACCAGCTCGCCGGCGATGCCGCCGACGGCCTGCCCCGCCATCACGCCCAGGATCTGCCCGGACATGAAGCGGGCGAGCATCGCCTGGCGCCGGTCATAGGGAACGATGTCGCCGATATGGGCCATGGCCAGAGGAATGATGGCCCCGGCCGTGCAGGCCGCGAGGAAGCGCAGCAGCCCCAACGTCCAAAGATCGCCCGCGAAGGCCGCGGCACCGGTGCCGAGCGCCGAGAGCAGCGTCGTCACGGCGACGACCGAGTACTTGCCGAACCGGTCGCCCATCGGCCCATAGACGAACTGCGACAGCCCATAGGCGAGCGTGTAGCCGGTCGCGATCACCGAGGCGTCGGCAACCGTTGCGCCGAACTCCTCCGCAAGCTGGGGCAGCAGCGGATCGGCCACGCGCAGCGTCGCTCCGGAGACGAAGGCGGCGGCGCTCAGCAGGGCGATGGCGCGGATGGGGGCGGCGTCGGTCATGCGGTCCGTGGTTCGAGCCCGCCCTTCTATCCCGGCCGGCATGCGCGTACCAGCGCACGCCCCGCAATGCAGCCGAGCGCACCCGACAGCACCAGATGAAAACCAGTTCCGTGATTGGACCTCAATTGGTAGGGTGCAGGCGAAATGTCCGACCGGGGAAAGGTGGCGGCCGATCCATGCAGCCAGACTTCTACATTGGCGTCGACGGCGGCGGCACGCGGTGTCGGGCGCGCCTGCGGGACGCCGCGGGGCGGTGCCTCGGCGAGGGTATGGCCGGGCCGGCCAATCCGCGAAAGGACGCGCGCTCGGCGCGGGAGGAGATCCTGCACGCCTGCGCCGCGGCGCTGACCGCGGCCGGCCTCCCGGAGGACGCGCTGGGAAGGGCCGCCGCGGGTCTGGGCCTGGCAGGGGTCGGGCAGGAGGCCGGCCGGGCGGCGGTACTGGCCCTCGGCTTTCCGTTCGCGCGTCTGGCGCTCGACACGGATGCCTATGCCGCCTGTCTCGGCGCCCACGGGGGCGGCGACGGCGCGGTCATGATCGTCGGCACGGGATCCTGCGGCCTGGCGCTGGTCGGCGGCCGGCGCACCCATGTCGGCGGCTGGGGGTTCGAGGTCTCCGACGACGGCAGCGGCGCCTGGATCGGCCAGCATGCCGTCCGCCGCTCGCTGTGGGCCCATGACGGGCTGGCGCCGGAGACCGGCCTGACCCGTGCGGTGATGGCCCGCTTCGGCGGCGATCCCGACGCGGTGGTGGCCTGGGCAGGGAGCGCGCGGCCTGCCGACCACGCCGCCTTCGCCGCCCTTGTCGTCGAGGAGGCGGGCAGGGGCGACCCGCTGGCCGTCGCACTGATGGAGGAGGCCGCCGGGCACGTGTCGTGCGCGATCGGGCGGCTGGCCGAGCTCGGCGCCCCGGCGGTCGCCCTGGTCGGCGGGCTGGCGGGACCGCTGCGGCCCTGGCTGCCGGCCGAGGCGCGGAGCCTGTTGTGCGAGCCGCGGGCCGACGCGGTGGACGGCGCGATCCTGATGGTTGCGCGGATGCTCGAAGGGGAGGATCGTCGATGACAGCGCTGCCCGAGCCGGGAGCGACCCTGATGGCCCGAGAGGCGGCCGAGACGCCGGAGGTGGTCGTGGCCCAGGCCGCCGCCAATGCGGATGCCTGCCGGGAACTGGCGGCGCGCCTGCGCCGGGAGCCGCCGCGCTTCGTCGTCACCTGCGCGCGCGGAAGCTCCGACCATGCGGCCACCTACGCCAAGCACCTGTTCGAACTCAACCTCGGCGTCGTGACCGCCTCGGTCGGCCCCTCGATCGCCTCGGTGTACCGCCGGCCGCTGAACCTGCGGGGCGCCCTGTTCCTCGCCATCTCCCAGTCCGGGCGCAGCCCCGACCTGCTGCGCTTCGCCGAGGCCGCGCGCGAGGCCGGCGCTCTGACGGTGGCGGTCGTCAACGACGCCGAGTCGCCGCTCGCGGCCGCCTGCGAGACCCGGCTGCCGCTTCGGGCCGGGCCGGAACGGAGCGTCGCCGCCACCAAGACCTGCCTCGCGACGATGACCGCCGTGCTCCAGCTCACGGCCCACTGGGCGGAGGACCTCGTGCTGCACGCGGCCCTTGCCGACCTGCCGGACCAGCTCACGCGGGCCCGCGCGCTGGACTGGAGCGCGGCGCAGGAGACGCTGGCCGCGGCGCCGGACACCTACGTCGTCGGGCGCGGCTACGGGCTCGCGGCGGCGCAGGAAGCCGCGCTGAAGCTGAAGGAGACCGCGCGCATGCACGCCGAGTCCTACAGCGCGGCCGAGCTGATGCACGGGCCGCTGGCCCTGATCGGCAAGGGTTTCCCGGTCCTGGTGCTGAGCCAGGACGACGAGACCCGGGCGAGCGTGGCGGACGCGACCCGCCGGCTCGAGGAGCGCGGCGCCACGGTGTTCGCGGCCGAGCCGGACCGGGTGTCCTCGCGCCCGCTGCCGGTGGTCGGGGGCATTCACCCGGCGACCGCGCCGATCACGCTGCTGCAGAGCTTCTACGGACTGGCAGAGCGGGTGGCGCTCGCGCGCGGGCTCGATCCCGACAAGCCGCCCCATCTGCGCAAAGTGACGGAGACGCTGTGATGGCCCGAGCGCTGGCCGGTGCCCGCATCTTCACGGGTGAGACGATCCTGGAGGGCCATGCCGCCGTCGTCGAGGACGGGCGCATTCTCGCCGTCCTGCCGCAGGCCGCCGCCGCCGGTCTGCCGACGCGGCATCTCGATCCGGGATGCCTGCTGGCGCCGGGCTTCATCGACGTCCAGGTCAACGGCGGCGGCGGGGTGCTGCTGAACGACCGGCCCGACGTCGAGGCGATCCGCGCGATCGGCGCCGCGCATCGCCGATTCGGCACGACGGGCTTTCTGCCGACGCTGATCACCGACACGCGCGAGCGGATGACGGCGGCGATCGAGGCCGTGCGCGCGGCCCGTGCCGAGGGCGTTCCCGGGGTCCTCGGCCTCCATCTGGAAGGGCCGTTCCTCAATGCCGAGCGCAAGGGCGTGCACGATCCGGCGCTGATCCGGGCCATGGAGGAGGAGGACGTCGCCCTGATCGCCGGCGCCGCCGGTCTCGGGCGGGTCCTGGTGACCCTCGCCCCGGAGGCGGTGCCCGATGCCGTGATCGCGCGGCTGGCCGGGGCCGGAGTGATCGTCGCGGCCGGCCATACGGCGGCCGGCTACGAGCGGGTCCGCTCCGCGCTCGCCCACGGGCTGACCGGTTTCACGCATCTGTTCAATGCGATGACGCCGCAGACCGGGCGGGCGCCGGGGGTCGTCGGCGCCGCCCTCGACGATGCCGGGAGCTGGTGCGGCCTGATCGCCGACCTCCACCACGTCCACCCCGCGACCTTGAGAGTGGCGATCGCCGCCAAGCGCCGCGGGCGCATGATGCTCGTGACCGACGCGATGCCGACCGTCGGCGTCGACGCCGACCGGTTCGATCTGCTCGGCCGCACGGTGCGCCGGTCGGACGGCAGGCTGACGACGGACGATGGCACGCTGGCGGGCTCCGACCTCGACATGGCGACGGCGGTGCGCAACTGCGTCGATCATCTCGGCCTGCCGGTCGAGGAGGCGCTGCGGATGGCGTCCCTGTACCCGGCCGGCTTCCTCGGCCTTGACGGGGAACTCGGCAGCATCGCGCCGGGCCGACGGGCGGACCTCGTGCTGCTGGACGCGGGCCTGAGCGTCGTCGAGACCTGGATCGGCGGCGTTTCCTCGGCTACTGGAGCCTGAAGCCGCCCGATCCCGACAGGCGGCGAATCATCTCCATGTCCTCGCCCTCGCGCCCGGTCCGGGCAAGCGGAAGGCCGAGGCGCGCGGCCTCCTCGAAGATGCCCTGGACGACCCGTCGCCGCATCCGGCGACGGAGCACGGCTTCGATCCGGTCCCCGTCCTCCAGCGCTTCGGCTTCCGTCTCGATCAGTCGGTCGTAGGCGGCCAGCAGCTCGGGAAGGCCGACGCGGTCGTCGACGCCATCCGCCTCCACGCCCGCTTCCCGGTTCTCGGCATCATGTTCCATGGGGAAGACAATATCGCAAACCGCGGCCAATGCAATCCTGCGCATGTATGCGCAATGCATTCCCGCACACGTATGCCCACCGCGATCCCGTACGCGCATGCGCGGGGCATCAGGCCTGGAAGCGCACCTTCACGACCTGGAAAGCGCCCTCGGGCGTGCTGGTGAAGGTGCCGCCGAGTTGCCCGGCCAGGGCCTCGGCCAGCATGACGGCCGCGTCGATATCCGCGTCGAAGCCCGGCGGCAGACCACGGCCGTTGTCGGAGACGGTGAGTTCGGCGCACTCGGCGTCGATGCGCCTGAGATCGACGAGGACCTTTCCCTGCTCGGGGAAGGCGTGGCGCAACGCGGTCGTCAGCAACTCGTTCAGGATCAGGCCGAGCGGCACGGCGAGCGACAGCCCGCCGACGATCTCCTCCGTCTCGACCTCCACCGTGACCTGGGAGGCGCCCGGCACCGTGGCGCAGGTCGTGGTCGCCAGTTCCTTCAGGTACCGGCCGAGGTCGACGCGGGTCTCCCCCGACTCGTGGAGATGGCGGTAGGCGATCGCCAGCGCCTCGATCCGCTGGAGCGTCTGGTCGTAGGCGGCACGCGCATCGGGGTCGCGGATGCGGCCGGTCTGCAGCTTCAACAGGCTGATGACGAGTTGGAGGCTGTTCTTGGCGCGGTGCTGCAACTCCCGCAGCGCGGCCTCCTTCTCGCGAAGGGCCTGCTCCAACTCGCGGGTTTGGTCGTTCATGGTTCGGGCCGAAGCCATCATGAAAGGCTGTGCTCCTGCAACGGCCACCGAATAACGCCAAGCCGTGCATGTCGGTTGCCCGCATCCGGTCGGACATATTCCGATGCCGGAGGCGACGCCGGGAAGAGTCTTACCGCAGAGTCCGCACAGCATAAACACGATTTCAGGCTTAGGTATTTGGAGATCCGAAATATTGAGCCAAATCCTCCGAATTTGCACGCGCCGTCACTTCCGTAGAAAGGGCGAGGTAGGACACTAACGTTCGTTGTAGTCCCGGCAGGGCTTACGGGGGATGCCCGGCGCGTCATGGCCGCACGATTCCGACGAGCCGGCCCGCCCTCCGTCCTTCTTCGCTTGCGTACCGCCTTCGATTTGGCGTGAATCCCGCCCATGATCAGATCCGCATTCCGGCGCCTGCCGATCCTGCTGACCGGAGCCCTTCTCGCGGCCTGCCTGCGTGCCGACGCGGGTGGCGGGTCCGTCCGCCTGCCCCTCGATTCCGGGCAGTCGGAAGTGCTGCGGGTGGGCGCACTCGAATACCGCGGCGGCGTCGTGCTGAGTTCAGGCACTTCCGGGTTCGGCGGGCTGTCCGGCCTTGCGGTGGCGCCCGACGGCGGCCGCATGTGGGCGGTCACCGACCGCGGCGCCCTGGTGACCGCGAACCTCGCCTACGACCGGGGCGGGCTGCTGTCCGAAGCGCGCTCGATCGCGGTGCGCCCTCTGATCGACTCGGACGGCAAGCCCACCGAGGGCAGCCGCAGCGACTCCGAGGACCTGACCCGCCTGCCCGGCGGCGACTGGGTCGCCGCCTTCGAGCGCTGGCACCGGATTTCGCTGTATCCCGGCGGCGAGGAGGGGCCGGTGGGCATCCCGACCACCCTGCGCCGTCCCCCCGGCCTGCGCGAGGAAGCGCCGGGCAACGCCGGCATAGAGGCGCTGGCGGCCTTGCCCGACGGGCGCCTGTTCGCGATCGAGGAGGGGCGGGAGGACAGGGCCGGCTCCCATCGTGCCTGGATCGGCGGTGCCGACGGGTGGACGCAGGCGACCTACCGCGGCCAGGCGCCCTACCGGCCGACCGGTGCCACGGCGCTGCCGAACGGCGACGTGCTGGTCCTGGAGCGCCGGGCGTCGTTCCTGGGCGGGTTCGGGGCGCGCATCGTGCGCGTGCCGTCCGGCGCCCTCGCCTCGACCGTGATCGAGGGCGAGGAACTCGCCCGTATCGAGCAGCCCCTGGAGGTCGACAACTTCGAGGGCATCGCGGCGGCGCCGGCGGACGGCGGCGGCTGGAACGTCTACGTCGTCAGCGACGACAATTTCTGGGCGCTCCAGCGCACGCTGCTGATGATGTTCCACCTGCCGGGCTGAAGGCTCCCGGGCCAAGCGG
>NZ_DASYHS010000114.1:0-9347 GCF_035998295.1 Arenibaculum sp.
TCGGAGGCAGCGACTGGTATGCGCTGCCGGATCCCTGAACGGGGCGACCAGCGGCCCCCTCAGCCGTCGCCGCCGATCTCCGACAGCAGCGCCGGTTCCTGTTCCCGTCCTCGGAATATTCTACGGCGGCCGGAACTACGACATGGCGTTCCGCGGGACGACCGCGAATAGCCGTCCCCGGTACGCCCCCTCCATTCCACCGCTAGCCACCGCCGGAAATTCCTCTTAGGCTGGAACGATATTCCTGGGTTTCGGCCCTTCCGTCCCCTTTGTTGCGATCCCACGACCCATGCTGACCGTTTATTCCGAAGACCATCGCCGGCAGCACGGACGTGCCGAGCTGACCGGCGGCGCGCTCGTCCCGTGCTTCGAGAAGCCGGAGCGCGCCGACATCGTCCTCGACCGCGTCCGGGCCGCCGGCCTCGGCGACGTCGTGGAGCCCGATCGCTTCGGCGTCGAGCCGATCCTGCGGGTCCACGCGCCGGACTTCGTCGAGTTCCTGCGGACGTCGTGGGACGAATGGACCCGCGCCGGGCGCAGCCACGACGCGCTGCCGCTGACCTGGCTGGCGCCGGGCATGCGCCGCGTCCCGCCGCTCACGATCGACGGCCGGCTCAGCTACTACTCCTTCGACGCCGGCACCCCGATCACGGAAGGGACCTGGGCCGCGGCGACCGGCGCCGTCGACGTGGCGCTCAGCGCCGCCGCGCGCGTCCGGGCCGGTGCGCGCGCCGTGTTCGCCCTGTGCCGCCCGCCCGGCCACCACGCCGGCAGCAGCTTCTACGGCGGCTACTGCTTCCTCAACAACGCCGCCGTCGCCGCGCAGTGGCTGCGCGACCAGGGTGCTGCGCGGGTCGCGGTGCTCGACGTCGACTACCACCACGGCAACGGCACGCAGGAGATATTCTACCGCCGGGGCGACGTGCTGACCGTCTCCATCCACGCAGATCCCCGGCAGGAATACCCGTTCTTCCTCGGCCATGCCGACGAGGCCGGCGAGGGGGACGGGCAGGGGGCGAACCTCAACCTGCCGCTGCCCTGGGGCACCGCGTGGGATGCCTACCGCGCGGCGCTGGACGCGGCGCTGGCGCGCGTGCGGGACTTCGCGCCCGACGCGCTCGTCCTGTCCTTCGGGGCCGACACCTACGAGAAGGACCCGATCTCCCGGTTCAAGCTCGTCCACGACGACTACGTGCGGATGGGCGAGGCGGTCGGCCGGCTCGGCCTGCCGACGGCGGTGCTGATGGAGGGCGGCTACGCGGTCGCCGAGCTCGGCGTCAACACCGCGAACTTCCTGTCCGGGATCGACGCGTGCCTGTAGCGGCGGCCGTATCCCTGCGGGGCGTGACGCGGGTCTACCACACCGCGGGCGAGGGCGAGACGGCGGCACTCGCCGGCGTCGACCTCGACATCCTCGACAACGAGTTCTTCACCCTGCTCGGGCCGAGCGGCTGCGGCAAGACCACGCTGCTGCGCATGGTCGCCGGCTTCGACGAGCCGACGGAGGGGCACGTCCTCCTGTTCGGCCAGCCGATCCAGGGCCTGCCGCCGCACCGCCGCCCGGTCAACACCGTGTTCCAGAGCTACGCGCTGTTCCCGCATATGAGCGTCGCGGGCAATGTCGGCTTCGCGCTGGAGATGCTGGGCTGGCCGCGGGCCGAGCGCGAGGCCCGCGTCGCGGAGATGCTGGACCTGGTGCGCCTGCCGGAGCTGGGCCGGCGCAAGCCCGGCCAGCTCTCGGGCGGCCAGCAGCAGCGCGTGGCGCTCGCCCGCGCGCTGGCGCCGCGGCCCAAGGTGCTGCTGCTGGACGAGCCGCTGTCGGCCCTCGACCTCAAGCTGCGCAAGGAGATGCAGATCGAGCTGAAGCGCCTGCAGCGCGAGACCGGCATCACCTTCGTCTTCGTGACCCACGACCAGGAGGAGGCACTCACCATGTCCGACCGGATCGCCGTGATGCGGTCCGGCCACGTGCTCCAGGTCGGCAGCCCGCGGGACGTCTACGAGCATCCCCGCCACCGCTTCGTCGCCCAGTTCATCGGCGAGACCAACCTCGTCGGCGGGCGCGTGGTCGGGGAGGCGGACGGGGCCGCTTTGGTCGACCTCGACGGCGGCATGCGGGTCGCGCTGCGCGCGGACGGCGTCGGCGCGGGGCGCCCGGTGACGCTGGCGGTCCGGCCGGAGCGGCTGCGCCTGGCGGCCGGGGGCGGCGACGGCGATGGCGGCTGGCCCGGCACGGTCGGCGAGGCGGTCTATTCCGGCACGGACACCGCCTACCACGTGGCGCTCGACGGCGGCCCGACCTTCGTCGTGCGCGAGCAGAACCGGGCCGCCGGGACCGCCACGGCGGCCGTCGGCGAGCGGGTGTCGGTCGTGGTCGAGCCGGACGCCTGGCAGGTGCTGGAGGACTGAATGGCCGCTTCCCTGGACGCCCGCGGACGCCTGGGCCAGCGCCTGCTGGTCGCGCCGGCCCTGCTGGTCCTCGTGGTGTTCATGGTCGGGCCGCTCCTGCTGATGGGCTACGTCTCGCTGCTGGAGAAGGGGACCTATGGCGGCGTGCAGTGGGACGTGTTCTCGGGCGAAGCCTATGTCCGCTTCCTGTTCGAGCGCGATTTCGACGACACGCTGCTGTTCAACCCCGACTATCTGCGCATCTTCGCGCGCAGCCTCGGCCTCGCGCTGTGGACGACCGCGCTGGCGCTCGCGGTCGGCCTGCCCACCGCGCTCTACATCGCGATGCAGCCGCCGGCGCGGCGCAACCTCCTGGTCTTCCTGGTCACGATCCCGTTCTGGACCAACCTGCTGGTGCGCAACTACGCCTGGATCCTGCTGCTGCGCAACAACGGCCTGCTCGACGGGCTGCTCCGCTGGATGGGCGTGACCGACGGGCCGCTCGGCATCCTCTACACCGACACCGCGGTCGCGATCGGGCTCGTCTATTCCTTCCTGCCCTTCATGGTCCTGCCGATCTACACCAGCCTCGAGAAGATGGACTTCCGCCTCGTCGAGGCGGCCTACGACCTCTACGCCGGCAAATGGCAGGCGCTGCGCCGGATCGTGCTGCCGCTGGCGGCACCCGGCATCGCGGCCGGCTGCGTCCTCGTCTTCATCCCGTGCCTGGGCGCCTACGTGACGCCGGAGCTGCTGGGCGGCGGCAAGGCGCTGCTGATCGGCAACCTGATCCAGGGCCAGTTCGGCGTCGCGCGCAACTGGCCCTTCGGCGCGGCGCTCGCCTTCGCGCTGCTCGCGATCGTGCTGCTGGTGATGATGGTCTACACGCTGCGCTTCAAGCGCCCCGCGGAGGGCGGGCGATGACGGACCTGCGCCGCTTTCCCGGCACGCGCGCCGTAGCCTGGGCCTTCTTCGCCTATCTCTACCTGCCGATCGTCGTGCTGGTCGTGCTCGCCTTCAACGCCAACACGACGGCGACGATCTGGACCGGCTTCACCACCGACTGGTTCGGCCGGGTGCTGGCCAACGCCGACATCATGCGCGCGGCGCGCAACTCGCTGACGGTCGCCCTCATCGCGACCGCCTGCTCCACGGTGCTGGCGACGGCCGCCGCCCTCGGCCTGGCGCGCCGCCGCGTCAGGTCCGAGCGCGCCGCGACGGCCCTGATCTCGCTGCCGCTCGTCGTGCCGGAGATCGTGACCGCGGTCGCGACCCTGCTGTTCTTCGTGCTGATCGGACTGGAGCTGGGCCTGCTGACGGTCGCCCTCGCCCACACCGTGTTCTGCATCCCCTTCGCCTACCTGCCGATCCGGGCCCGGCTCGCCGGGATGGACCCGGCCCTGCTGGACGCGGCGGCCGACCTCTACGCCGGGCCGTGGCGGACGTTCCTGCGGGTTACCCTGCCGTTGCTCTGGCCGGGCGTCCTGTCGGGCGCGATGCTGGCGTTCATCATCTCGCTCGACGACTTCGTGATCACGTACTTCGTCGCGGGGGCGGGGGGAACGACGCTGCCGATCTACATCTTCGGCATGATCCGCATCGGCGTCAGCCCGGAGGTGAACGCCGTCTCGGCCCTGATGCTGGTCGTCTCGATCCTGTTCGTCTCGCTTTCTTACCTGATCGGCCGGCGCGCCGGCTGATCCAAAAACGGGAGGTTCCGTCATGATCCGCAAGCTCACGCTCTCCGCCGCCGGACTGGCCCTCGCGGCGTCCCTCGGGGCCGCGCAGCCGGCCGCCGCCGCCGGCGAGCTGTTCCTCTACAACTGGTCGAACTATTTCCCGCCGGAGCTGCTGACGAAGTTCCAGGAGGACACCGGCATCCGGGTCACGCTCGACGTCTACGACAGCAACGAGACCATGCTGGCGAAGCTCCAGGCCGGCGCGTCCGGCTACGACATCGCGGTGCCGTCCGACTATATGGTCGAGGCGATGATCAAGCAGGACCTGATCGAGCGCATCGACGCAGCCCAGCTCCCCAACTTCAAGAACGTGTCGGCCCCCCACGACAAGCCCTGGTACGACCCCGAGCGCGCATATTCCGCCCCCTACATGTGGGGCACGACCGGCTTCAGCTACGACGGCGCCCGCGTCCCCGGCAAGCTCGAGGAGAGCTGGGCGGTGTTCTTCGACCCGCCGGCGGAGCTGGAGGGCCAGACCGTGGCCCTCAACGACGAGGTGGAGCTGTTCAAGGCGGCGGCGATGTATCTCGGCATCGATCCCTGCACCGAGGACCGCGAGGACGCGTCCCGGGTCTACGACCTGCTGGCGGCGCAGAAGCCCCAGCTCGCGATGTACCAGTCCGACGGCACGATCGAGCGCATGATCGCCAAGGAGGTGATCATGCACATGCAGTGGAACGGCGCCGCCCACCGCACGCGCAAGGGACTGCCTTCCCTGGTCTACGTGTACCCCAAGGAAGGCATCAACCTGTGGAGCGACAACTTCGTCGTCCTGAAGGACGCGCCCAACAAGGAGAACGCCAAGATCTTCATCGACTGGATGCTCGACCCGCGCAACGCGGCCGCCGCGTCGAACTTCACCGGCTACATGAACGCGGTGCCGGCCTCGGCCGAGTTCCTCGACGAGGATCTGCGCTCCGACCCCGCGGTGGTTCCCCCGCCGGGCGCCGAAGCGCGCTTCAACGAGAACAAGCAGTGCTCCCAGGAGAACCGGGACCTGCGCAACCGCGTCTGGACGCGGCTGCGTTCCTGACGCCGTAAGGCCTGACACACGGAGAATCGTGGACACCTTCACCGTCGCCCTCTGGGCAACCAACGTCGCCACGCCGCCGGCCGGGCCGGCGGCGTGGCTCGCCGGCGTCGAGCGCATGGCCGGCCGCGCGCGTGATGCCGGGGCCGCGCTGCTGGCGCTGCCCGAATACGTCTCGGCCCAATGGCTGCATTGGGCGCCGCCGGACCTGGACCATACCGGCGAGGTCGCCTGGATGGCGGAGCAGGCGGCCGCCCTGGAGCCGGGCCTCGCCGGCATCTCGTCGCGCACGGGGCTGGCGCTGCTCGCCGGCACGGCTCCCGTGCCGGCGCCGCGGGGCGGCTTCTTCAACCAGGCCCGCCTGTTCCTGCCGGAAGGCGACCTCGTCCGGCAGGACAAGCTGTGCCTGACCCCCTCGGAGAAGGACCCCGACGGCTGGATGCTCGTGCCCGGCGACCGCTTCCGGGTCGTGGGCTGGCGCGGCCTGCGCCTCGGCATCGCGATCTGCCTCGACGTCGAGCTGCCGGCCCTGTCGGCCAGGATCGCCGGCCTCGGGCTCGACCTGCTGCTGGTGCCCTCCATGACCGGGCTCGCCTCCGGCCATGCGCGCGTCTTCGGCTGCGCCCGGGCGCGCGCGGTCGAGCTGTTCTGCGCGGTCGCGGCACTCGGCTGCATCGGTGACGTCCCCCGGCCGGACCGGGTCGAGGGCAACACCTCCGGGGCCGCCGTCTTCATCCCCTGCGAGGAGGCGCTGGGCTTCACCGGCCTGCTCGACCAGGTCCCCGCCGTCTCCTCCAGCGCCGATCCCGACGGGCCGATGCTGGTCGCCGGAATCCCGCTCGAACGCATCCGCGGCCTGCGCGCCGAGAAGGCGGAGGTATGGCCCGGCGCCTGGTCCGCGGAGCACGTGCGGATCGGCTGAGGCTTGGTCCATGCTTGCGGATGCGGCCTCCGATGCCCATATCGGAAAGGAACGCACACGCTTCAGGGTACCGGGCGGACGCCAGACGGCCCGACCTCCCGCAACGGAACAGGAGGCGGCATGACTGCCGACAAGCGGACTTCGGACCGCAAGCAGATCGACGCAATGACCCGGGACTTCCTCGAGAAGGGCGGCAAGATCGTGCAATGCCCCCCGGGCGCCTCGGAAGAAGTCGTCTACAAGAAGAACACCTTCAGGCGCCGCGCCAAGCCGGCCGGCGACGCGGCACCCGCCGCACCAGCCGGCGAAGCGGCGCCTGCAACACCGGCCGGCGAAGCGGCGCCCGCAACACCGGCCGGCGAAGCGGCGCCCGCCGCCCCCGAGGCCAAGTCCGAAGGCTAGGGCCGTTCTCCGGCCCCGGTGGCGGCTCCGTCGGTGGCTCGGGCGGCCTGCGGGCCTAGCGGCACGATCGCCGGGTCGACCTCGCCGAGGACGTCGTGGTAGTGGCGCCGGACATGGTCCTGCCGGACCGTGTCCGCCACGCCCGGAAGCGCCAGCAGCCTTTCCCGGTGCGCCACCAGGAACGGATACGCCGACAGCGGCCGCAGCGTGCAGCGCATCGCATCGCGGTATGCGCTCTCGAACCGCACCAGCGTGCAGAACAGGTGCCAGTCCGGCTCCGTGACCCGGTCGCCCAGAAGCCAGGCCCTTCCGTCCGACAGCAGCCCCTCCAGCCGGCCCAGCGCCGAGAACACGCCCCGGACCGCCGTCTCGTAGGCGGCTTGCGTCGCGGCGAAGCCGGCCGCGTACACCCCCTCGCACAGCTCCGGCAGCAGCCAGGCGTTCAGGGCGTCGATCTCCCCCGCGAGCGCTTCCGGGCGGAAGCGGACGCCGGCGTCGCCGCCGACGCCGTCGAACGCGTGGTCCAGCAGGCGGATGATGTCGCCGGACTGGTTGTTGACGATCGCGCCCGTCCTGCGGTCCCACAGCACCGGGACCGTGATCTTGCCGGTGTAGTCGGGAGCCGCGGCGGCATAGACCTCGTGCAGCGTGGCGCGCCCGCCGGCGTGGTCGACCGTGCTCATGTCGCTGTCGCCGAAGGTCCAGCCGTCCGGCCCGCCCCAGCGCGGATGCAGGACCGACATGCCGATCACCCCTTCCAGCCCCTTCAGCCGCCGGTACAGGATCGTCCGGTGCGCCCATGGACAGGCGTAGGAGACGTAGAGGTGGTAGCGCCCGGCCTCGGCCGGAAAGGGCGTCAAGCCGTCCGCCGAGACGGCGTGGCGGAACCGGTCCGCCGACGCCGCCCGCAGCGCCCGCAACTCCGGCCCGTCCGGCATGTCCCCCCGCCAGACGCCGTCCACCATCATCTTGACCGTTCGTGCCATTGCGGGCCTCACGCGACCAGGGTGCCGAGATGGGATGGGCGGGCGGCCAGGAAGGCCCGCAGCCGCGCCGGGTAGTCCGGCGCCACCGCGTCGCGCACGCTCGGCCGCGCCGCCAGGCGCCCGCGCCAGGCCGCGAGCTTCGGCAGCCCGTCCATGAAGCCGCCGATCCCGGCCGCCTCGAAGGCGTCGAAATACCGGAAGACCGGCCCGAACACCGCGTCCACCAGCGAGAAGGTCTCGCCCCCGAACCACGGGCCGGCGCCGAAGCCGTCCTCGACCCGGGCGAGCCGGTCCCGGATCGCCTGCCGCTTCTTCTCGAAGGTGGCTTCGTCCGGCGCGCAATAGAAGCCCGCGATCTCGTTCAGGATCGACGAGCCGAACTCCATCCACGACCGGTGGCGGGCGCGCTCCAGCGGGTCCTCGGGATGCAGGCGCGCGCCGGGGGCGGTCTCCTCGATGAACTCGCAGATGACCGAGGATTCGAACAGGACCTCGTCGCCGACCAGCAGCAGCGGGACCTTTCCCAGCGGCGAGATCGCCCGGAACCAGTCCGGCTTGTCGGCGAGGTCGATCTGGACGCGTTCGAACGGCACCCCCTTCTCGGCGAGCGCGATCGCCGCGCGCTGGACGTAGGGGCAGAGATGATGGCTGACGAGGCGCAGGTTCGGCATCGGCATGGCACGGAACTCCGGGTCAGGCGTAGGAGGCGGGGCGGGGGGCCGGAATCCGGCGCGACGGGCTCAGCGACAGCGCGCCGTCGCCGAGCATCGCCTGCACGAGCGCCAGCACCGTGAGGTAGAGCGGGTATTCCCAGCCGCCGTTCGGGTAGCCGAACATCCAGCCGTTGCCGGCATGGGCCCAGGTGGCCCCGGCCAGGATCGGCACCAGGGCGAGCGATACCCACCGCGTCTGCACGCCGAGCAGGAGCAGCACGCCGCCCGCGGCTTCCGCGGCGAAGACGAGATGGGCGAGCCAGCCCGGCAGGCCGATGGAGTCGAAATACGCGGCCGTGCCGGCCAGCGTGAACACGAACAGCTTCAGCACGACGCTGTGCGCGAGGAACATGGCCCCGAGCGCGAGGCGCAACGTCAGGGCGGCATAGGGGGCCAGTCGGTGGTCGGTCATGGTACGGGGTCTCCGGTTCGAGGTGCCCCGACGCTATGCCCGTTCCGCGATGCAAGCTATATTGGGACTTGGAAAAGGGAGCTTGCATCCATGCAAGAGCGGATCGGCTGGCAGGATTTGCGCCTCGTGCTCGCGATCGGTGCCGAGGGGACGCTGACGGGGGCGGCCCGGACGCTCGGCATCGACCATTCGACCGCTTTCCGGCGCCTGGGCGCGCTGGAGGAGCGGCTGGGCGTGCGCCTGTTCGACCGGGCGCGCGACGGCTACGCCCCGACGCCGGCCGGCGAGGCGGCGGTCCATGCGGCCGGCCGCATGGACCGCGAGCTGGGCGAGCTGGAGCGCCGCCTCGCCGGCGAGGACCTGCGGCCGAGCGGCTCGGTCCGCGTCACCACGACCGACACGCTGGTCGACGTGCTGGCGCCGGTCTTCGCGGCCTTCCGCGAGGCGTTCCCGGAGATCGTGCTGGAGATCGTCGTCACCAACGCCTTCCTGACCCTGACGCGGCGCGATGCCGACGTCGCGATCCGCCCGACCCGCCGCCCGCCCGACCATCTCGTCGGCCGCCGCACGGTCGCGGTCGCGAGCGCGGTCTACGGCGTGCCGGGCCGCTTCGACGCCGACCACCCGTCCTGGATCGGCCCGGACGAAAGCCTCGCCCATCTCGGCTCCGCGCAATGGCTGCGCGCGAGCGTTCCGGAAACCTCGATCGTCCTGCGCTCCAACACGCTGATGGGGATGCTGGCGGCGGCGCGGGC
>NZ_DASYHS010000135.1:0-55362 GCF_035998295.1 Arenibaculum sp.
GCCCGCGCCCATCTGCTCCAAGTCCCGTCTGCTCCAAGTCCCGTCACGCGTTGCGCGGCTGCCCGCTCGGACGCGCGATGCCTTCCTCGGCCCGGGCGACGGACCCGCCGTCATGGGACCGGTCCGCCACGTCGCCCAGCGAGACGACGCCGACCAGGCGCTTGTCGCGGTTCAGCACCGCCAGCCGCTTGATCTGCTTCTCGGCCATCAGCCGGGCCGCCTCGTCGTGCTCCTGGTCGTCGAAGCAGTAGACGACGTGCTCCGACATGGCGTCGCGCACCTTGGTCGCGTTGGGGTCGCGGCCCTCGGCGACGGCCCGGATCGCGATGTCGCGGTCGGTCAGCGTGCCGACCAGGCGGTCGTTCTCGCCGACCGGCAGGAAGCCGCTGTCGGTCTCGCGCATCTTCGCGGCCGCTTCCTTCAGCGACGTGTCCGGGGAAACCAGGACGACGTCGCGCGTCATGATGTCTCGAAGCTTCATTTCGTCCTCCGTTGCGGTCTCCAGACACCGACAACCGCGGACGCGGCGGACCATCACGGCCCGAAGTCCCGTTTCAGCCTACAAGACCCCGGCGCCTTCCGTTATCCTCTCCCGCGGCGGCAACCGCTCCGCGCCGGCCGGCCCTCCGGGCCATCGCCAGCAGGCCCTCCGGGCCGATCGATGAACACGAGCGAGGACCAGCGTGCCGTTCGAGGACACCGGACCCCCACCTTGCTGCGTCTGCGCCGCGTCCGCGGTCCAGCCCTTCCTGGTGCTGCAAGGGCTGCGGTACTGGCGCTGCGTCCGGTGCGAGGCCACCTTCCTCGACCGCGCGCACCGGCCGGCGCCGGCGCGCGAGCGCGCGCATTATCTCGGGCACGACAACGACGCCGCCGACGAGGGATACCGCCGCTTCCTGGGCAAGCTGGCGCGGCCCCTGCTCGCGCGCCTGGCGCCGGGGCGGGACGGCCTCGACTACGGCTGCGGCCCGGGCCCGGCGCTGGCCGGGATGCTGCGCGAGGCCGGCCATCGCGTCCGCCTGTACGACCCGTTCTTCTTTCCCGATCCGGAGGCGCTCGATCGCAGCTACGACTTCATCGCCTGCAGCGAGGCGGCGGAGCATTTCCACCGTCCGGCCGAGGAGTTCGTCACCCTGGACCGCCTGCTGCGGCCGGGCGGCTGGCTGGCGGTGATGACCTGCTTCCAGACCGACGACGCCCGGTTCGCCGACTGGCACTACCGGCGCGACCCGACCCATGTCGTCTTCTACCGGGCGGCGACCTTGCGGCGCATCGCCGACCGGCACGGCTGGCGGTGCGAGATCCCCGTCAAGGACGTGGCCCTGATGCGCAAGGCGCCGGCCGAGGAGCGGGACCATCAGCTTCCTTCATGAAGAGCGGATGGAGGCCGTGCTGGCGGCCTTGCGTGCATGCGGCGCCCGCTCGGTGCTCGACCTCGGCTGCGGCTCGGGGCTGCTGCTGGCGCGCCTCGTGCGCGAGCCCGATGTCCGGCGGATCGTCGGCCTCGACGCCTCGGGCGAGGCGATCCGGGCGGCCGGGGACCGGCTGAAGGCGGGCGGCGTCGGGCCGGGCGTGTCGGTGTCCCTGGTCCACGGCTCCTTCACCGAACCGGACCCGCGGCTGGTCGGGTTCGACGCGGCCGCGATGGTGGAGACGATCGAGCATGTCGACCCCGACCGGCTGTCGGCGGTCGAGAAGGCGGTGTTCGGCTGCTACCGTCCGGGAACCGTGGTCATCACCACGCCGAACCGGGAGTACAACGGCCTGCTCGGCGTGCCCGGCCACCGGCTGCGCCACCGCGACCACCGCTTCGAATGGACCCGCGCCAAGTTCCGCTCCTGGGCCGGCGGCATCGCCGCCCGGCACGGCTACGCGGCGTCCTTCCGCGACGTCGGCGACGTCCATCCCGCCCTGGGCGGGGCGACCCAGATGGCGGTGTTCGCGCGGGACGATCGGGATTCCGGGCTTGTACCGGGGGCCCCGGTCCGGTAGAACCCTCTTTATATTGCGTCGCAGCAATACCATCCCTAGGTCCTTCGAGATACCGTCCGATCCGATGTAAGCCCGGCTCACCGACATCGCTCTTCGCGTCCCGCTCCCCGACATGCCGTCGAGGGGGCTTCGCCGGCAAGCGTGCCCGGCCGTGAAGCCGGCCCCATCCGTTCCGCGACCCCTTTTCCCGTCCCGCAGCCTGCCGCGGCTTCTGCCACATGCGGCCGGCATGCGCCCGGAGCTCGTCCCTTCATGGATTTCACCCGACTGCGCGCCGAATGGTTCGGCAACGTCCGCGGCGACCTTCTCGCCGGCCTGGTCGTGGCGCTGGCCCTGATCCCCGAGGCGATCGCCTTCTCCATCATCGCCGGCGTCGATCCCAAGATCGGCCTCTACGCCTCCTTCTCGATCGCCGTCATCATCGCGTTCGCGGGCGGCCGGCCCGGCATGATCTCGGCCGCGACCGCCGCGATGGCGATCCTGATGATCGACCTCGTCAAGGAGCACGGGCTCGAATACCTGCTCGCCGCGACCGTGGTGACCGGCGTCCTTCAGGTGCTGGCGGGCTTCCTGCGCCTCGGCTTCGTGATGCGCTTCATCTCGCGCTCGGTGATGACCGGCTTCGTCAACGCGCTGGCGATCCTGATCTTCCTGGCCCAGGTGCCGGAGCTGATCGGTGTGCCGGAGCTGACCTACCTCATGGTCGCGGCCGGGCTCGCGATCATCTACCTGCTGCCGCGCCTGACGCGCGCCGTGCCCTCGCCGCTGGTGTGCATCGTGGTGCTGACCGCGGTCTCGATCGGCTTCGGCCTCGACCTGCGCACCGTCGGCGACATGGGCGAGCTGCCGTCCACCCTGCCGGTCTTCCTGCTGCCCGACGTGCCGCTCACCCTCGACACGCTGCTGATCGTGCTGCCCTACGCGGCGACCTTGACGGTGGTCGGGCTGCTGGAATCGCTGATGACGGCCTCGATCGTCGACGGCCTGACCGACACGCCGAGCGACAAGAACCGCGAATGCGTCGGCCAGGGCGTCGCCAACGTCGCGACCGGCTTCCTCGGCGGCATGGCCGGCTGCGCGATGATCGGCCAGTCCGTCATCAACGTGAAGTCCGGCGGCCGGGGGCGGCTGTCGACGCTGAGCGCCGGCCTGTTCCTGCTGTTCCTGATCCTCGTGCTCGGCGACTGGGTGCGCCAGATCCCGATGGCGGCGCTGGTCGCCGTGATGATCATGGTGTCGATCGGCACCTTCAGCTGGAGCTCGATCCGCAACCTCAAGGACCATCCCGCCAGCTCGAGCGTCGTGATGCTCGCCACCGTCGTCGTCGTCGTGGCGACGCACGACCTCGCGCAGGGCGTGCTGGTCGGCGTGCTGCTGTCGGGCCTCTTCTTCGCCTGGAAGGTCGCCCGCATCTTCCGCGTCACCTCCGCCCTGTCGCCGGACGGCCGCCACCGGACCTATGCCGTCGAGGGCGAGGTGTTCTTCGCGTCGTCCGAGGCTTTCGTCGCCGCCTTCGACTTCAGGGAATCGCTGGAGCGCGTCACGATCGACGTGACCCGCGCGCATATCTGGGACCTTTCGGGAGTGGCGGCGCTCGACACGGCCGTGCTGAAATTCCGGCGCGACGGTGCGGACGTCGATATCGTGGGCCTGAACGCGGCCAGCACGACGATCGTCGACAGGCTCGCCGTCCACGACAAGCCCGGCGCCCTCGAGCGCCTGATGGGGCACTGATGAGGGAGGCGTCGTTGACCGGGATACTCGCCTGCATCGACGGGTCGATCTATTCGCAAAGCGTGTGCGAGCACGCCGCCTGGGCCGGGCGGCGGACATCGAGGCCGGTGGAGGTCCTGCACGCGCTCGGGCGGCGCGAGGTGTCGTCGGTGCCGGCCAACCTCAGCGGCAACCTCGACGCGGGCGAAAGCGAGACGCTGCTGGCCGAGCTGTCGTCGCTCGACGCGCAGCGCGCGAAGCTCGCGCAAAAGCGCGGGCGGCTCCTTCTCGACGACGCGAAGGCGCGCATCGAGGCGGCCGGGGCGGGCGAGGTGACGGTGCGGCTGCGCAACGGCGACATCGTCGACGCGGTCGCGCAGACCGGGGCGGGGTCCCGCCTGGTCGTGATCGGCAAGCGGGGCGAGGCGGCGGACTTCGCCAGCCTCCATCTCGGCTCGAACCTGGAGCGGGTCGTGCGGGCCAGCTCGGAGCCGGTCCTGGTCGCGGCCCGCGCCTGGCGGCCGATCCGCCGCTTCCTGCTCGCCTATGACGGCGGGCCGAGCGCGTCCAGGGCGGTCGATCTCGCCCTCGGCGACCCGCTGCTGCACGGCCTGGAGTGCCACCTGCTGATGGCGGGGAACGGCGAGGGCGGCGCCGGCGCGCGGCTGGAGGCGGCGGCGGCGCGCCTGCGGGCCGGCGGCTTCGAGGTGCAGGCGCGCGTCGAGCCCGGCGATGCCGAGGACGTGATCGCGCGCGCCGTCGAGGAGCACGCGATCGACCTCCTGGTGATGGGGGCCTATGGCCACTCGCGCATCCGCGCCCTGATCATCGGCAGCACGACGACGGCGCTGGTCCGCTCCTGCAGGATCCCGGTGCTGCTGGTCCGGTGACGCGCAACCCCCGGGGGTGATTCCTGTTCTCCCGCTGGTTCGGTTGCGAACGCGAGGGGACATGCCCGACACCCCGCCCCCCGGCCGGCGCGTCATGGTCGTCGTCGCCCATCCCGACGACGAGACGATCGGCGCCGGCTCCCGGCTCGGCCGGTTCGCCGATGCGCTGGTCGTCCACGTGACCGACGGCGCGCCGCGCGCCGCCGGCTGCTCCGGCTGGAAGGACTACGCGGCGCTGCGCCGGCGCGAGCTGGAGGCCGCGATGGCCCTGGCCGGACTGGGCGCCGACCGGCTGGTCGCGCTGGGATATCCCGACCAGGCGGCGTCGCTGCACATGGAGGAGGCCGCGCGCCGGATCGCCGGGCTGGTCGCGGACTGGCGGCCCGACGCGGTGCTGACCCATCCCTACGAGGGCGGGCACCCCGACCACGACGCCACCGCCTTCGCGGTGCAGGCGGCCCTGGCGCTTCTGCGCCGTGACGGCGTTGCGCTCCTGCGCCGGGGGAGAGAGCCCGTGCCGCTCCTGACCGAGATGGCCTTCTACCACGGCGGCGGCGCGGACGGGGTCGCGACGTTCCAGGACTTCCTGCCGGGCGGGCCGGCCGTGCGCACGCGGCACCTCGATGCCGGCGCGCGGGCGCTGAAGCGGCGCATGTTCGACGCCCATGCCAGCCAGGCCGGCGTTCTGGCCCGGTTCCGCGACGACCTGGAGCGCGACCGCGAGGCGCCCGCCTACGACTTCACCCGCCCTCCGCATCCGGGCCGGCTGAACTACGAGCGCTTCGACTGGGGCATGACCGGCGCGCGCTGGCGCGCGCTGGCGGCCGCGGCCCTCGACGCCCTCGGCCTGCCCCCGGCTCCCCTTGCGGCTCCCCTTGCCGCCCCCTTCGCCGCTGACCGGCCGCCGCCGCCGTGATACGGTCCGTGCGAGAGAAGGGGGAACCTGCCGGATGCCGTCGTTCGATATCGTCTCAAAGACCGACGTCCACGAGGTGGACAACGCGCTCGCCGGCGTGCAGCGCGAGATGGCCCAGCGCTTCGACTTCAAGGGCTCGAAGAGCACGCTCGAGCGCGAGGGCGACACCATGACCCTGCTGGCCGACAACGCGGCCAAGATGAAGCAGCTCCACGAGCTGCTGACGGTGCACCTGACCCGCCGCAAGATCGACGCCGGCGCGCTGGAGTTCGGGACCGAGGAACGGGCCGCCGGCGACATGGTGCGCCAGCAGGTGACGATCCGCCAGGGCATCGACCGCGAGCTGTCGAAGCGGATCGTCAAGGCGATCAAGGACAGCAAGCTCAAGGTCCAGGCCGCGGTCCAGGGCGACGAGCTGCGGGTCAGCGGCAAGAAGCTCGACGACCTCCAGGCCGCGATCGCCCTGGTCAAGGGCCTGAAGATCGAGCAGCCGCTCCAGTACGTGAACTTCCGGGACTGAGCGCCCGGCGCCGCCCGCGCCCGCTCAGCGTTCCCCGCCCGCCGCCATGCCGAGGGGCCGGCCCCTGGTCTCGACGTCGATGCGGCTGGCGGCGACCGCCGCGGCCAGCAGCAGGACCGCGAACAGCCCGATGGCGGCCTCGAAGCCGGCGCCGACGATCAGCGCCACCGCCGACGGCGCCAGCAGGCCGCCGAAGCGCGCCGTTGCCCCGGCCAGCCCCATGCCGGTCGCGCGCAGCTCGGTCGGGTAGAGCTCGGGCGTGTAGGCGTAGAGCGCGCCCCAGGTGCCGAGCAGGGCGAAGCTCATCACCAGCAGGGCGGCGGCGATCAGCAGCGGCGGCTCGGCGACGATGAAGACGAGGCAGCCGGCGGCGCTGGCGACCAGGAAGCCGATCAGCGTGCGCCGGCGCCCGATCGTCTCGACGCCGACCGCGGCCAGCGCGTAGCCCGGCACCTGGGCCAGCGCCAGCAGGACCAGGAACCCGTAGCCGCGCACGAAGCCGTACCCCTCGGTGACGAGGCGGCTCGGCAGCCAGATGAAGATGCCGTAATAGGCGGCCGAGACCAGCAGCCACACCGTCAGCACCAGCAGGCTGCGCCGACCCAGCCCGGCCGCGAACAGGTCGCGCATCCGGCCGCGCCGGGGCGTGCTCCCGGCCAGCCGCATGTCCGGGGCCGGGCGGCCGTTGCCGTGCGCCACGCGCTCGAGCACCGCCCGCGCCTCCTCGCCCCGCCCGGCGTTGAGCAGGTAGTGCGGCGATTCCGGCAGCCAGAAGCGCAGCCAGAACCCGATCGCGGCGGGCAGCGCGGTCGCGACGAACAGCCAGCGCCAGGCACCCTCTCCGGCCCACTGCCCGGCCCCCCAGGCGGCGAGCGCGACCGCGACGGTGCCGACCGCCCAGAAGCCTTCCAGGGCGACCAGCCAGCGGCCGCGCCGCTCCGGCGGCAGGAACTCCGCCATCATCGCGTAGTCGACCGGCAGCGTGCCGCCGACCCCGATCCCGGTCAGCAGGCGCAGCACCAGCAGCATCTCGAAGCTCTGCGAGAACGCCGAGGCGAGGCCGAACACCGCGTCGATCAGCACCGTGACGATCAGCACCCGCCGCCGGCCGAAGCGGTCGGCCAGCCGGCCGCAGCCCCAGGCGCCGATCAGCATGCCCAGGAAGAAGGCGGTGCCCGCCTGCACCGCCACCGGGATCGACAGCCCGAACTCGGCCGCCAGCGACGGCGCAGCGAAGCCGATGGCCAGGACCTGCATGGCGTCGGCGGCCCAGACCAGCCCGAAGATGGCCAGCAGGCGGTAATGGAACGGCCCGATTCCGATCCGGCTCAGCGCTTGGTCGACGGTCACGATGGGTGTCCTGCTCCGTTCGTCGCGGGGAAACGACCGGTACCGCCCGGTGGATGCCCTCGGATGCGGCACAATCGATCACATTTTTCGCGGCCCGTCGACTTTCCACGGCTCACCGGCTGCCGATCCCGCTCCGGGACCGCCTTCGGGCGAGGCGCGACGGTCTTGCAAAGACCGCCGGACCGGATCTAGACCATTGGGGGTCCAATCCTGTGGAGGGCGGGGTAATGAAGTTCGTCGCCTTGCTGGTCGCGGCGGTGCTGTCCTGGGCGGCCGCGTCGGGGGCCGGCGCCGCCGAGGGGGGCGATCCCCTCTACACGTCCCAGGCCGTCATCACCGGCCAGGACAACATCCCGGAACGCGAGCGGGGCTTCCGGGAGACGCTGGCCGACGTCCTGGTCCGCCTGTCGGCGGACCCCGGCGCTCCCGAGTCGCCCGCCGGCAAGGCCCTGATCGCCGAGGCCGGGCGCTATGTCGCGGCCTTCGATCTCCTGGACCGCAAGAAGGGCATCCAGATCTCGGACGAGCAGGGGACCAGGGACCGGGCCTACATCCTCACCGTCCGTTTCGACCGCGACGCCCTGAAGCCCGCCATGGAGGCGGCCGGGATGCCGGTCTGGGAGGGCGCGCGGCCGACCACGGCCGTGTTCCTGGGCATCGACGACACGGTCCGGCGCTACGTCCTCAGCGAGACGTCGCGGCGCGGCTACGGCCAGCGCGAGACGCTGCAGTCCCTGTCCGGGCGGCTGTCGATGCCGATCGTGATCCCGCCCGAGCCGGTGCCGGTCGCCTTCGACGCCCTCGTCGACCCCGACCCGGCGGCGCTGGGCACGCTCGCCGCCGGCCTCGGCGCCGACGCGTCGCTCGCCGGCACGCTGGCGCTCGGCGAGGGGGGCTACTGGACACTGCGCTGGGTCGGCGTGCCCGGCCCCGGCGGGACGCCGGTCGAAGGCCGCGTCGAGGGCGTCACCTTCGACGTGGCACTGCGCGACGCGATGGTCTCGGCGATGCGGGCCGCCCGGCAGGCGGCGCCGTAGGGGCGGCGGGCCCTACGCCGCCCACCCTTCCGCGGCCTGCCGGACCGAGGCCATGAACAGGCGGACCAGGGGGGACGGCTCGATGTCGGCCGGCGTCGTCAGGCCGACCGGGCCGCTGGTGTCGGTGGTGTCGACCGGCAGCTCGGCCAGGGTGCCCTCCCGCAGGTCCGGTTCCGCCACCCCGCGCGAGATGATCCATACCGCGTCGGTCGAGCGCGTGAAGCTCCGCCCGAAGGCGGTCGAGACCGTCTCGACCCGGTCCGGGACGTCGCCGATGCCGTTCGAGACCAGGAACCGGTCCACCGCCGGCCGGATCAGGGCGTCGCGGTCGGGCAGGACGACGGTGAACGCCGTGATCCCCGCCGGGTCGGGCGGGGTCTCGGCCAGCAGCGGGTGCCCGGGCCGCACGACCAGCGCCACCCGCTCGGAATAGAGGTGGACGAAGGAGAAGCCGCGCATCTCGTCCGGCGGGCCGAGCCGGCCGACGACGACGTCCAGCTCGCCCAGGCGCAGCCGGTCCGTCAGGTACCGGTTCGGCCCGGTCACGAGCTGCACCACCGCGCCGGGCGCGCTCTTCTTGAAGCGCGAGACCGCGTCCGGCGCCAGCCTCGAGGCGACCGTCGGCAGCACGCCGACCCGGATCGGCATCCCCGATCCCCTGCGCGCCTGCGCGACGCCGTCGAGGCCCTGCCCGAGGGCGGCCATGCTCGCCCCGGCATGGCGCAGGAACACCTCGCCGACCCCGGTCAGGAACACCCCGCTCCGGCTGCGCTCCATCAGCGAAACCCCGAGCACGTCCTCCAGCTCCTTCAGCGTCTTCGACACCGCCGGCTGGCTCAGCGCCAGCGCCTGCGCCGCCTTGCCCACGCTGCGCCGCCGCGCGACCTCGACGAAGCACTGGACGTGGCGCCATTTGATCCTGGGATCGATCAAGGCCCGCCCTTTCATGACCAAAGGTAATGAATAGCGCATGAAAAGCCATTTTTCATAGCCGTTGAGCGAGATTAGAAAGATTGGGACGGCACAGGTGGCGGCGCGGCGGCGGCACGGGGGGCGGCATGAAGGCGGCGAGCAGCGGCGGCATCGCGATCCGCTACCGCGAGGACGGGCGCCCCGACGCGCCGGCGATGGTCTTCGCCAACTCCCTCGGGACGGACCTCCAGGTCTGGGACGCGGTCGCCGCCGTCTTCGCCGGCCGGTTCCGCGTCCTGCGCTACGACAAGCGCGGCCACGGCCTGTCGGACGCCCCCGCGGGGCCGTACTCGCTCGACGACCATGTCGGCGACCTCGCGGCGGTGATGGACGCGGCCGGGGCCCGCGACGCGGTCGTCGTCGGCGTGTCCGTCGGCGGGATGATCGCCCAGGCCCTGTCCGCCGCCCGGCCCGACCTCGTGCGCGCGCTGGTGCTCAGCAACACCGCGCACCGGATCGGCCCGCCGGACATGTGGGAGCGGCGCATCGACGCGGTGCGCGCCGCCGGCATCGCCCCGCTGGCGGACGCGATCCTGGAGCGCTGGTTCTCCCTCGCGTTCCGCGCCGCCGGCGACCTCGCGGTGGCGCCCTGGCGCAACATGCTCGTGCGCACGCCGGCGGAAGGCTACGCCGGCACCTGTGCCGCGATCCGCGACGCCGACCTGACCGCGGTCGCGGCGGCGATCGCCGTCCCGACCCTGGCGGTTGCGGGCGCGCACGACGCCGCCACGCCGCCCGACCTCGTGCGCTCGACCGCCGACCTGATCCCCGGGGCGGCCTTCGTGTCGCTGCCGGGCCTGGGCCATCTGCCCTGCGTCGAGGACCCGGGCGCGGTCGCCCGCGTCGTCGACGCCTTCCTGAAGGAGCGGCACCTTGGTTGATGATGACCGGACCGACCGGCGGCGCGACCAGGGGGAGCGGACCCGCCGCGCCGTGCTGGGCGACGCCCATGTCGACCGGGCGGCGGCGAACGTCACCGACTTCGACGCCGACTTCCAGGACTTCATCGTCGAGGGCGCCTGGGGCTCGGTGTGGAGCCGGCCGGGCCTGAGCCCGCGCGAGCGCAGCCTGATCACGATCGCGCTGCTCGCGGCCGGCGGGCACCACGACGAGGTGGCGATGCATGTCCGCGCGTGCCGCAACACCGGCGCCACGCCGGCCGACGTGAAGGAGGCGCTGCTCCACGTCGCCGTCTATGCGGGGGTGCCGGCCGCGAACCATGCGTTCAAGGTCGCCAAGGAGACCTACGCGGCCCTGGCCGCCGCCGACCGAGAGGGGGAGACCCGATGAGCGTGACGCCGCGGGACTGGACGTCCCATCCGCCCTACCTGTTCCCGGACTACAAGTCGACGGCCCTGCGCGCGCCGGCGAAGCCGCTGGTCCCGTTGCCCCACACCCTGTCCGAGCGCACCGGCCCGGTGTTCGGCCACGACGATCTGGGCGAGCTCGACGACGACCTGACGCGCAACGGCCGGCGCAACGGCGAGCCGCTGGGCGAGCGCATCGTCGTGACCGGGCGCGTCACCGACGAGGCCGGGCGTCCCGTGCGCGACACCCTGGTCGAGGTATGGCAGGCCAACGCCGCCGGCCGCTACGTCCACAAGGCCGACCGGCACGACGCGCCGCTGGACCCGAACTTCTCCGGCGGCGGGCGCTGCGTCACCGACGCCGACGGGCGCTACTGCTTCACCACGATCAGGCCCGGCGCCTATCCCTGGGGCAACCACCACAACGCCTGGCGGCCGGCCCACATCCATTTCTCGCTGTTCGGGCCGACCATCGCGACCCGGCTGGTGACCCAGATGTATTTCCCGGGCGACCCGCTGCTGGACCTCGACCCGATCTTCCTCGGCGCGCCGGAACCGGCCCGCCGGCGCCAGGTCGCCGCCTTCTCGATCGAGGCCACGCAGCCGATGTTCGCGCTCGGCTACGCGTTCGACATCGTGCTGCGCGGCGCGTCCGCCACCGCGATGGAGACCGAGCCATGAGCCGCGCACCCGGGGGGCAGACCCCGTCCTCGACCGTCGGCCCGTTCTTCGCCTACGGCCTGACGCCCCGGCAATACGGCTACGACCTCGCCAGCATCGCCCATCCCGTGATCGCGGACGACACCGTCGAGGGCGAGCGCATCCGCATCGTCGGCCGCGTGTTCGACGGCGCCGGCGCGCCGGTCTCCGACGCCATGGTCGAGCTGTGGCAGGCCGACGCGCAGGGCCGCTACCCGGGGCCGAACCCAGGAACCAACGGGGCGCCGAACACCGGCTTCCGCGGCTTCGGCCGTTGCGGCACCGGCACCGATCCCCACAGCCGGTTCGTCTTCGAGACCGTGAAGCCGGGGGCGCCGGGCGACGGCCAGGCGCCGCATGTCAGCGTGATCCTGTTCATGCGCGGCCTGCTGACGCACGCATACACCCGCCTGTACTTCTCGGACGAGGCGGAGGCGAACGGCCGCGACCCCGTCCTGGCCGGCGTGCCGGAGGAACGGCGCGCGACCCTGATCGCGACGCGCGAGGAGACGGACACCGGCATCGCCTACCTGTTCGACATCCACATGCAGGGCGAGCGCGAGACGGTATTCTTCGACGTCTGACCCGCCGGCCGGGTCCCTCCGGGAGCGACGCGCCATGTCACTGAACGTCTTCGACCGCGGCCTGTACGGCTTGCTGTTCTCCGACCCCGAGACGGCCGCGCTGCTCGACGAGGAGGCCGACATCCGGGCGATGCTCGCGGTCGAGGCGGCCCTCGCCCGGGCGGCGGCGCGTGCGGGCGCCATCCCGCTCGATGCCGGCGAGCGGATCGCGGCGGCGGCGCTCGCGTTCCGGCCCGACCCGCGGGAGCTTGCCGCCGGCACCGCCGCCGACGGCGTTCCGGTCCCGGCGCTTGTCGCCGGGCTGCGCCGCGCCGTCGGCGGGGAGGCGGCGGCCTACGTCCACTGGGGCGCCACCAGCCAGGACGTCGTCGACACGGCGCTGGTGCTGAACCTGCGCGACGCCCTCGGCGTGATGGAGCGCCGGCTGGACGCGCTCGCCGCGTCCCTGCTCGACCTCGCCGACCGCCACCGCGCGACGCCGATGGCCGCGCGCACCCGCATGCGCCAGGCGGTCGTGACCAGCTTCGGCCTCAAGGCCGCGGGCTGGGCGGCGCCGCTGCTGCGCCACCGCCGGCGCCTGGACGAGCTGCGGCCGCGCGTGCTGGCGCTGTCCTTCGGCGGGGCCGGCGGGACGCTGGACGCCCTGGGCGCGCACGCATTCGCGGTCGAGGCGGAACTGGCGGCCGAGCTTGGTCTGGCGGTGCCGCCCGTGCCCTGGCACGGCCAGCGCGACGGCATCGTCGAGTTGGGCGGCTGGCTCGCCATGCTGGCCGGCAGCCTCGGAAAGATCGGGCTCGACCTCGTCCTGCTCGCCCAGTCCGAGGTCGGCGAGGTGGCCCCGCCCGGGGGCGGCGGCTCCTCGACCATGCCCAACAAGGTCAACCCCGTCGGCCCGGAGGCGCTGGTGGCGCTGGCGCGCCATGCCGGCGCGCAGGCCGGGGCGCTGCACCAGGCCGCGCTGCAGGAGCACGAGCGCGGCGGCGCCGGCTGGCAGCTCGAATGGATGGCGCTGCCCGTCCTGACCGTGGGGACGGCCGCCGCACTGCGGATCGCGCACGCGACGGTGGACGGGCTCGCGGTCGACGCCGGCCGGATGCTGGCGAACATCGAGGCGTCGCAAGGCCTGCTCCTGGCCGAGGCGGCGGCCTTCGCGCTGTCCCGCCACATGCCGCCGCCGGACGCGCGCGGCCTGGTCGCCGACGCCTGCCGCGACGCCGTGCGCACGGGCGGGAACCTCGTCGACCTGCTCGCTGCCCGCACGCAGGCACCGGTCGACTGGGCGGCGCTGCGCGACCCGGCGCTGCGCACGGGGGCGGCGGACGCGCTGATCGACAGGTTGCTGGCCGCGGCCGGCCGGGACGGAGGAAAACGATGAGCGGAACGGGGAGGGCGCCGGGATGAGCCGGTTCGTGTCGTTGGCCGAAGCCGTCGGGACCTGCGTCGCCGACGGCGACACCGTCGCGATGGAGGGCTTCACCCACCTGATCCCCTACGCCGCCGGGCACGAGGTGATCCGCCAGGGCCGGCGCGACCTGACCCTGGTCCGCATGACCCCGGACATCCTGTACGACCAGCTGATCGGCATGGGCTGCGCGCGCAGGCTCGTGTTCTCCTGGGGCGGCAATCCCGGCGTCGGCTCCCTCCACCGCTTCCGCGACGCGGTCGAGAACGGCTGGCCGCATCCCCTGGAGGTCGAGGAGCACTCGCACGCCGCCATGGCCAACGCCTACGAGGCCGGGGCCGCCAACCTGCCCTTCGCGGTGCTGCGCGGCTACCGCGGCGTCGGCCTGCCGGCGGTGAACCCGAACATCTGCGCCATCGCCTGCCCCTTCACCGGCGAGGAGCTGGCGGCGGTCCCGGCCATCCGGCCCGACGTCGCCATCATCCACGCCCAGAGGGCCGACCGCGCCGGCAACGTCCTGATCGAGGGCATCGTCGGCGTCCAGAAGGAGGCCGTGCTGGCGGCCCGGCGCTCGATCGTCACCGTGGAGGAGGTGGTCGAGAGCTTCGCCGGCGTCCATCCCAACGCCTGCATCCTGCCGCACTGGACGGTGAGCGCGGTCGTCGAGGTGCCCGGCGGCGCGCATCCCTCCTACGCCCACGGCTACTATCCCCGCGACAACCGCTTCTACAAGGACTGGGACGCGATCGGCCGCGACCGCGACACCTTCCTCGCCTGGATGCGCGACACCGTCCTGTCCGGCGGCCCCGGGGACTTCGCCGTCCACGCCCAGCCCCGCCCGAGGTGACGCCCATGCCCGACCCTTCCGCCGCCGCACCCGCGACCCCGATCGAGACGATGACGGTGGCGGCGGCGCGCGCGCTCGGCAACGACGACGTCTGCTTCGTCGGCATCGGCGCCCCGTCCGCGGCCTGCAACCTCGCGCGCCTGACGCACGCGCCCGGCATCACGCTGATCTACGAATCCGGGACGATCGGCACCGCGCCCGCGGTCCTGCCGCTGTCGATCGGCGACGGCGAGCTGTGCGAGACGGCGCTGACGACGGTGTCGGTGCCGGAGATGTTCCGCTACTGGCTCCAGGGCGGGCGCATCACGATCGGCTTCCTGGGCGGCGCCCAGATCGACCGCTTCGCGAACCTCAACACCACGGTGGTCGGCCCCTACGACCGCCCCAAGGTCCGCCTGCCCGGCGGCGGCGGCGCGCCCGAGATCGCGACCTGCTGCGGCGAGATCTTCGTCACCATGGCGCTGGGCCTGCGCGCCTTCGTGGACACGCTCGACTTCGTGACCTCGCTCGGCCACGGCAGCGGCCCGGGCTCGCGGGCCCGGCTCGGGGTGACGACCCGGGGGCCGACGCGGGTGATCACCGACTACTGCATCCTGGAGCCGGACCCCGCCACGGCCGAGCTGACGGTCACCTCCCTGCATGCCGGCGCCACCCGCGACGACGTCGCCTCCCGGATCGCCTGGCCCGTCCGCTTCGCCGAACGCCTCGCCGAGACGCCGCCCCCCACCCCCCTCGAGCTGGAGACGCTGCGCGCGCTGCACGCCCGCACCCGGCGCGCCCACGGCGACCAGGGCTGAGGCGAGCCGTTGAAAATCTCCTCTCCCATTGCACGCCAGAGGACGCGTTCCCGCCGGTGGCGTTCCCCTCCCGCCCGAATGCGATAGCGTTGCTCCCTTGCGACGGTCCGGCAAAATGCCCATAATCACGGTGCAAGATTGCACCGGAGCGCGACGGAGGATGAGATGGCAGGCGTGACGTCGGCAGGCACGGCACCGCGCCCGGAGGGCTGGATGGGGCGCGCCGCGGCTCGGCTCGGCGGGGATTCGGCTTTCTCTACGCCGATCCGCATTCCGGCCGATCTGGTCCGCCTCGTCACGTCCGGTTTTCCGCTCGCCTCGGTCGAAGCGCTGTGCCGGACGACGCTGAGCGTGGAAGAGTTGCACCGGCTCGTCATCCCGAAGCGTACGCTGGCCCACCGCAAGGCGCGCGGCGAACCTCTCTCGCCGGAAGAGAGCGACCGCGCCCTGCGGATCGCCCGCATCGCCGCGCTCGCCGACGACGTATTCGCCGATGTGGGCGCCGCGACGCAATGGCTGCGCCGGCCGACCCGGGCGCTCGACGGGCGCGCGCCGCTCGACCTGCTGGCGAGCGAGGCGGGAGCGGCCATCGTCGAGGACCTGCTGATGCGGATCGCCCACGGCATCGCCGCCTGAACCATGCGGGCCTTCCGCATCACCAAGCGTGCCTTCGCCGATCTCCAGGGTCTCGGCGGCCGGCACGCGGACGGGCGCTGGCACGCGCGGCCGCGGCGTGTGGTCTATCTCGGCTCATCGCTCGCCCTGGCCACGCTCGAGATCCTGGTCAACCTCGACCTGACCGGCCATCTGCTGCCGCGCGACATGGTGGCCATGGGCGTCGACCTGCCGGACGACATGACCATGACGGAGGTGGCGCGCGCGGCGCTCCCGGCCGACTGGCGCTTGAAGGAGCGGTGGCCGGATTGCCAGGCGATCGGCAATGCGTGGCTGGAGGCGGGCGGGACGGCGCTGCTGAAGGTGCCCTCGGCCGTGGTCCCGCTGGAACACAACCTGTTGCTCAACCCGCTCCATCCCGAGGCGCACCGGATCCCGCCGCCGGTCGTCGAGAGCTTCTCCCTCGACCCGCGCATCCTCGCCCTGCTCGACGCGGCTTTCGGCTGAAGCGGCCCGTCAAGCCGTGCGCAGGCGGGCGCGCTCGGGCCGGTAGGAGGGCATCAGCGCCAGTGCGCCGTCGCCCAGCAGGATCAGGCTGACCTGCGCGGCCGCCAGGAAGGCCGGGTATTCCCAACCGCCGCCGGGATTGCCGAAGCCCCAGCCGTTGCCGGCATGCACGACCGTGGCGCCGAGCAGGATCGGCAGCTGCGCCAGCGCCACCCAGCGGACCTGGACGCCCAGGATCAGCAGCAGCCCGCCGCCCACCTCGGCCAGCATCGTCAGATAGGCCAGGAACGGCGGCAGCCCGAGCGAGGCGAAGAACGCCTCGGTGCCGGCGGGCGTGAACACCAGGACCTTGGTCAGGCCGTGGGCCAGGAACATGACGCCGAGCGCCAGGCGCAGCACGAGGGCGGCATAGGAAGCCGCCTGGATTTCGGGCCGGGTTTCGGACATGGGTGGGCTCCTGCTGGAGAGTGTCTGTTCCGCCGAACATCGCATATCCCCGTTCGGATATAATCGGCGTATTCTGCAACTGATTGTCGACGTAGTGTGGACAAAGGGGGGCGGGATGGACCGGCTGGGCGCGATGGAGCTGTTCGTGCGCATCGTCGACGGCGGCAGCTTCTCCGCGGCGGCGGAGCAGCTCGGCATGTCGCGCGCGCTGGCCAGCCGGGTCATCCTGCGGCTGGAGGAACGGCTGGGCACGCGCCTGCTGAACCGGACGACGCGCCGCCTCAGCCCGACCGCGGCGGGCGCCGCCTATTACCGCCGCGCCCAGCGCATCCTGAACGACGTCGCCGAGGCCGACGAGGAGGCGGCGGCCCTGCACGAGCGGCTGCGCGGCACGCTGCGGATCGCGGCGCCGATGACCTTCGGCGTGCTGCACGTGGTGCCGGTGCTCGCGGACTTCCTCGACCGCCATCCCGACGTCTCGGCCGAGCTGGCGCTCAACGACCGCCAGGTCGATCTGGTCGAGGAGGGGTTCGACGTCGCGGTGCGCGTCGGCCGGCTCGGCGATTCGGCGCTGGTCGCGCGGCGGCTCGCGACGTGCCGGGTGCTCGCCTGCGCGGCCCCGTCCTACCTGGAGGCGCGCGGGACCCCGGCCCACCCCGCGGATCTGGCCCGCCATTCCTGCCTCGGCTACGCCTACGACTCCCTGCGCGGGACCTGGAGCTTCGAGCCGGCAGGCGGGGAGGGCGGCACGGCGACGGTGCAGGTGGCCGCCCGCCTGTCCGCGAACAACGGCGACGCGCTGATGGCGGCCGTGCGGGCGGGGCTCGGCATCGCGGTCCAGCCCGACTTCATCGCCGCCGAAGACCTGCGCGCCGGCCGCGCGGTCGAGATCCTGGCGGACTGGCGCCTGCCGGACCTGCCGGTCCACGCGATCTACCCGCCGACGCGCAGCCTCTCGGCCAAGGTCCGCAGCTTCGTCGACTTCCTCGTCGAGCGCCTGCGTACCCCCGCCTGGGCGGCGTGATCGCCGGTGCCGGTGCCGGCGCCGGACCGTCCGCGCCCTCACTCCGCCCAGATCACCTCGAGGTCTTCCGGCATGCTGCCGGTCATCGAGAAGCCGCGCCTCGGGGCGAGCCGCTGGTCGAACGTGATCATGGCCATGATGTGGTCGGCCTCGCCGCCGGACGCGCTGACCGGCAGCAGCAGCCGCTCGAAGGGCATCTTGCGCCCGCTGTCGCCGAGATTGTAGATGCCCCGGTAGTAGGCGGGCATGCTCCTGGTCAGCACCGCCCGGAACATCTCGTGCCGCTGCTCGGCCATCTCCGGCGGCAGGATGTCCTCCAGGAAGCGGCCGGTCGGGTTGAGGCCGTCGATATCGACCACGTAGGTGCCGACGAGGCGGATCAGGAACTTCTCGCCCAGCCACTGGTAGATGGTGATCCGCGGCAGCCAGGCGGGCGGCATCGACGTCGGGTCGAAGGACCGCTTCAGCGGCACTCCGGAGGCGCATCTCCGCGCCTTCCAGAAATGGTAGAAATCCTTGATCCGGGGTTCTGAAATTCTTTCGACGAAAGCCGCCGGCATCGCTCGGTCCCAGGAATGGAGATCGCCAGATATATACAAAACAAGTTAAATTTTCATGAATGGAACTTGCGCCGGATCATAGGCGCGCGGAAACTATTGATCCATGTCAACTGGCGGCCGGGCCCTCTTCCGGCGTATTCGGCCGGTTCTCGTCTCGCTTCACGCGTACCAGGCCCAGCGCCTCGCGCCGGCTCCAGCGGCCGACCATCAGCGCCGCGACGGTGCCGAGCCCGGCGGCGAGCCCGATCCAGATGCCGAGGCCGCCGAGCCCGAGCGGGAAGCCCAGCACGACCCCCAGCCCGATGCCGATGCCCCAGTAGCCGATGCCGGCGAACACCATCGGCACCCGCGTGTCCTCGAGCCCGCGCAGCGCGCCGGCGCCGATCGTCTGCGCGCCGTCGACGATCTGGAACAGCCCGGCGACGGCGAGGAAGACCACCGCCAGCCGCACGACGCCGGCGTTCGCCGGGTCGGAGAGGTCGAGGAAGGCGCCGACGAGGGGCAGGGGGGCCGCGATCAGCAGCATCGCCATCGCCGCCATGAACGCGAAGCCGAGCGCCAGCGCGGTCCAGCCCGCGCGCCCCACGCCCGCCCGGTCGCCCCGGCCGGCCGCGAGGCCGACCCGTACCGTCGCCGCCTGGCCCAGCCCCATCGGCACCATGAAGGTGATCGAGGCGAGCTGGATCGCGATCGCGTGCGCGGCCAGCGCCTCGGCCCCGAGCAGGCCCATCAGGAAGGCGGCGCAGTTGAACACCGTGATCTCGAAGCCGAGCGTGACGCCGATCGGCAGGCCGACCGCCAGCAGCGTGCGGAAGCGCGGCCAGTCCGGGCGCCAGAACCGGCCCAGCAGGTGGAAGCGGCGGAACCGGCGGTCGCGGTAGACGACGGCCAGCAGGCAGCCGGCCATGAAGGCGTTCGCGGCCGTGCTCGCGATCCCGGCGCCGACCAGGCCGAGCGCCGGGAAGCCGAGCTTGCCGAAGATCAGAACCCAGTTGGCGGCGACGTTGACCGCGATGGCGATCCCGGTCACGACCAGCGCCGGTTTCGGCCGCTCCAGCGCGCCGACGAAGCAGCGCAGGACCACGAACCACAGCGCCGGCAGCAGCCCCCATTGCATCGCCCGGACGTAGCCGCCCGCCGCTTCCGCGAGGTCCGGGCGCTGCCCCATCGCCAGCAGGATCTGCTCGCCGTTCCACAGCAGCACCCAGCCCGGCACGACGAAGGCGAGCGATACCCAGAAGCCCTGGCGGATCGTGCGGCGCACCTCGCGCACGGCGTGCCGGCGCCGCCCCAGGGCCTGTGCCGCCATCGGTGCCGCCGCGAGCGCCAGGCCGAGGCCGATGATGAACAGCGCGTGGTACAGGTTCACGCCCAGCGTGCCCGCGGCCAGCGCCTCGGGGCCGAGGCGCCCGATCATCACGACGTCGGTCGTCGCGATCGCGACCTGCGCGAGGTTGGTCAGCGCCATCGGCCAGCCGAGCGCCAGCATCTCGCGGGCTTCGGCCATCCAGGGGCGCCGGCCCGGGGCGTGGAGCGTCTGGACCGTCATGGCGCCGTGGATAGCATGCGGCCGGAGGGCTGGCGACCGGCGCGGACCGCGGGGCCGTCATGCGGGGCGGGACCGTTTCCGATTCCCGGGGTTGAAGCGCTGACGAGGAGGTCGCCATGACCAGGATCGTGATCGTCCAGGGCCATCCGACGCCGGGCGGCGGGCATTACTGCCACGCGCTCGCCGACGCCTATGCCGAGGGGGCGGCCGCCGCCGGGCACGAGCTGCGCCGGATCGAGGTCGCGGAGCTCGATTTCCCGCTGCTGCGCAGCCGCCAGGAATGGGAGGCGGGCACGCCCCCGCCCGCGATCGCCCAGGCGCAGGACGCGATCGGCTGGGCCGGGCACCTGGTGATCGTCTATCCGCTCTGGCTCGGCACGATGCCGGCGCTGCTCAAGGGCTTCCTGGAGCAGACGATGCGGCCGGGCTTCGCCGTCGGCGGCGGCCGCGGCCCCGCGGGCACGGGCTGGCGCAAGGGCCTCGCCGGCCGCTCGGCCAGGATCGTCGTGACCATGGGCATGCCGGCCTTCGTCTACCGCTGGTATTTCGGCGCCCACAGCCTGCGCAGCCTGGAGCGCAACGTGCTCGCCTTCGCCGGTATCCGCCCCTGCCGCCACAGCCTCGTCGGCATGGTCGAGGGCATGGGCGACGCGAAGCGCCGCCGCTGGCTCGACCGCATGCGCGCCCTGGGCCGGGCGGCGAGGTAGGGCATCCGTCCCGGCCGCGCCCTGCCCGGCGTCCGGGCTCTTGCCCGTCACCAGCCGCCGAAGCGCGGCCACTGCGCAAGCGGTGCGCCCGGCGCGGCGGGCAGCACGCGGTAGGCTTCATGCTGGGCCGCCGTGGCGCAGGCGTGGTTCGGCAGGATGCGCAGCCGCGTGCCCACATGCAGGTCCGGCATCGCCGCCGACGTCCCGGGGCGCCGCTCGACGATGCCGTGCTCCTGGTTCGCCTGCGTGACGATCAGGTCGGGCAGGATCGTGCCCGCCTCGTCGCAGACCATCCCGTAGCCCTGGTCGACTGCCTGCGCGGCCGTGCCGCGATCGCGCGACAGCGCGGCTGTGCCGCGATCACGCGACAGCGCCATCCAGCCCGCGTCGATCAGCACCCGGCCGCGGGCCGCCTGATGCCCGATGACCGTGGTCAGGACCGACAGGGCGACGTCCTCGGGACGGCAGACGCCGATCCCCGCCATGACGAGGTCGAAGAAGACGTAGACCCCGGCGCGCAGCTCGGTGACGCCGGTCAGGTCGCGCGCCGCATGGGCGGTGGGGGTGGAGCCCACGCTGACCACCGGGCACGGCAGGTCGGCGGCGCGCAGGGCCGCGGCCGCCGCGACGGCGGCGGCGCGCTCCGTCTCGGCGAAGGCGGCGTGCGCCTCGCCTCCCGTCACGCCGTAGCTTTCGCCGGCATGGGTCATGACCCCGCGCAGTTCCGCCCCGCCGTCCCGCAGGATGCGCCCGACCGCGACGAGAGCGGGATCGTCGGGGGACAGGCCGCCCCTGTGGCCGTCGCAGTCGATCTCGATCAGCGCCGGGATCGGCCGGCCGGCCCGGCGGGAGGCGGCGGCCACCGCTTCGGCCTGCGCTGCGGAGTCGAGGATGACCGACAGGTCGCAGCCCGTGCGCCGCAGCGCGAGAACGCGGTCCAGCTTCTGCGGTGCGATGCCCACGGCATAGAGGATGTCGCGCACGCCGGCGGCGGCGAAGACTTCCGCCTCGGCGAGGGTCGAGACCGTGGCCGGGCCGTCGCCCCCCGTCAGGACGCGATGCGCGACCTCGACGGACTTCGCGGTCTTGAGGTGCGGCCGCAGGGCGACGCCCAGCCCGGCCGCGCGGGCGGCGAGGCGCCCGACGTTCTTCGTCATCTTCGCCTCGTCCAGGACGAGGCAGGGCGTCGGCAGGGCGGCAAGGCGCGGGTCCGGTGTCGGCATGGCGATCTCCTTCGGGACGGCGACGCGACGATAGGCCGGCGGGCGGAAACCCGCTATTCATGTGATCTGCATTTTCCGTTGAGGCTGGACTTAATGCTCGGCACCTCGGACCTGCGCTTCTTCGCGGCCATAGCCGCCGTCCCCTCGCTCGCCGCCGCGGCGCGGGCGCTGGACGTGACCCCGCCCGCCGTCTCGCAGCGGCTGGCGCAGATCGAGCAGCGCCTCGGCCTGCGCCTGGTGGAGCGCGACGGGAGGGGGCTCCGCCTCACCTCGGAAGGTGAGATGCTGGCCGGCCGCGCCGGCGCCATCCTCGGCGACCTCGACGCGCTGGCCGAGGATCTGGTCCAGCGCCGCGGAACGGTCGCGGGCCCGTTGCGCGTGGTCGCGCCTTTCGGCTTCGGGCGCCGGCACGTCGCACCCCTCATGGCCGTCTTCGCCCGGCTGCACCCGTCGGTGACCCTGGACCTGGTCCTGACCGAGGATCCGCGGGGCGCGATGCGGACGGACAGATGGGACATGCTGGTCCATGTGGGCCGCCTGCCGGACCTGGACGTGGTGCGGCGCAAGCTCGCCGCGAACCGCCGCCTGCTCTGCGCCGCCCCCGCCTATGCCGACCGGCACGGCTTGCCGGACGAGCCGAAGGGCCTGCGGGACCATCGCTGCGGCGTCGTGCGCGAGGACCAGGCGGACGTGTCGCTCTGGTCGCTGACCGGACGCGGCGGCGTGCGCCGGTCCATCCGCATTCGGCCGTCCTTCGCCGGCAACGACGGCGAGGTCGTTCGCGCCTGGGCGCTGGACGGGCTCGGGATCGTCGAGCGGTCGGAGTGGAGCGTGGCCGACGACCTTCGTGCCGGGCGGCTGATCGAGGTCCTGCCGGGCTGGAAGCTGCCCGACGCCGACGTGGCCGTCCTGATGAACCCGCGCACCGTCCGGGCGGCGCGGATCGAGGCCTTCGTGGAGCATCTCGCAGGCGCGCTGTCGCCGCCGCCGTGGGCGGCCCCCTGAGGGATCGGCGAAGGACGGCGCGCCCGGCACGAAAAAGGCCGCCCCGCCGGAGCGGGGCGGCCCTTTCGCCGTGCGGGTCAGACCAGCAGGTCGCCGACCGGCGCGAGGTCGGCGGGCTGGTGCCCGGCCAGCAGCGCCAGCTCGTGCTCGGCGCCGCCGGAGGTGACGATCAGCGCGGTGCCGCCGTCGCGCGCCGCGAGCGACACCGTCGCCTCGTCGAGCGTGGCGATCAGGCCGGTCAGGTCCAGCCGGTCCTCGCCGGGCACGAAGTCCAGGATCAGGTCGCCGCCATGGGTGACGTCCCCGTAGACGAACGTGTCCCGCCCGGCTCCGCCGGCCAGCAGGTCCTCGCCGGCCGCACCCTCGATCGTGTCGCCGCCCTTGCCGCCGATGATGACGTTGTCGAGCGCGTTGCCGCGGATCGCCACGTCCTCGGGCAGCCGGATCACGACGTTCTCGATGTGCTCGCCGAGCTGCGGGTAGTGCTTGGTCCAGAGATGGATCGTGTCGACGCCCTCGCCGGCGTCCTCGTCGACCGTGACGCCGCGCGACACGATGTAGAGGTCGTCGCCCTCGCCGCCGGCCAGCACGTCCTTGCCGCCGTGCCCGATCATCTCGTCGTTGCGCGCGGTCCCGGCCAGCCGCTGGCCGGCCGAGCTGCCCTCGCGCACGTCCTGGACGGCGCCGCTCAGCGCCCAGGGGCCCGCGGGGATCGACACGCCCTCCAGGACGCCGGCCGCCGGCTGCCCGCGCGCGGTGTCCGGAACGGGCACGGAGGCTTCCTCGGCCGGCGCCGGCTCGGCCTGCTCCTTGGCCGCCTGCTCATGGGCCGCGGCCTTGTTGGCGGCGCCGGGCCCGGTCTTGTTGGTCCAGCTGCCGCCGGGCTCGTTCCTGTTGAAGTCGATGTTGTTGTTGTTGCCGGACTCGACGATCAGCATCTTCTTCGCGTTCGAGATGATGTTGTCGTGGATGTCGACGTTCTTGGAGACCGGCCGCTTGGACAGGTAGGGGCTGCCGGATCCGACGTTGACCGCCGCCGAGTAGCCGGGATTGGCCTTGAAGTGGTTGCCGGTCACCTCGACGTCCTGGCCGCCCAGCACATTGAGCGCCCGCCGGGCGACGCCCTCGACGAGGTTGCCGATCACGCTGACGTCGCGGGCCTCCCAGCCATGGGTCCCGGGCCGGAAATAGGCGCTTTCCGTCCAGCCGCCGACCACGATGCCGTCGGCCTTCGAGCTCTTGACGTGGTTGTCGACGATGTCGATCCCGGTCGAGCCGCCCTTGGCGAAGATCGCGCCCGAGCTGCCGGTGATACCGGAGACGACGTTGCGCGCGATGACGCTGCCGTTCACCGCCACGAAGTCGATGCCCTGATCGCCCGCCCCGGCGATCGTGTTGTCGATGATGTGGACGTTGTTGCCCTGGCTGATCTTCACGCCGTCGGCGCGTGCGTTCACGATCGTGTTGCCCTGGACCACGAGGTTCTGGGTCAGGTCCTTGAAGCCGGATCCGGCCTGCGAGAACTGGATGCCGTTCTTGCCGCCCTCGATCCGGAAGCCCTCGACGACGATGTTGTCCTCGCCATGGGCATAGACCGTCGAGCGGCCGTTGCTCGCGGCCTTGATGACCGCCTTCTCGGCCCCGTCGGCCGAGATCAGCCAGACCGGCTTCTGCGACGTGCCTTGAACCCCTTGGAATTCGACGTTCTCGACGTAGCGCCCGGCCTTGACCATGACGGCCGTTCCCGGCCCGGCTTTGTCGACCGCGGCCTGTATGGTCCGCATCGGTGCGTCCGCACTGCCGCTGTTGCCGTCGCGCCCGTTCTGGGAGACCCAGATCAGGCGGCTCGGCTCGGCGTCGGTGAAAGGCGTTGCAACCATTTTCTTTCTTCTCCGTCGGTGTTCGACGGTGCCGCCTCTCGGGGGATGCGGCACCGTCTGCCCGCGGGAAGGTCGCAAGATGATGGTTAACGAGATATTACCAAGGGGGTGACAAGGATCGGGCACGGCACCGGCGGGCCGGACCGGGAATCCAGGGTTTCCGCGGGCTCCGGCCGGGCTGGCGGCGGGCTGTGATGGTTTTGGGCCGGGCCCTCATTCCGTCTCGCGGACGGCGACCGGGCCTTGTCGCCGCATCGCCGGGCGTCCCCGTTCCTCTTGGGCGGCCCGCATGAAGTAGCTCGCGACGAACACCCGCACCGCTGCGGCGAAGGGGGCCTCGCCCCTCTGCCGCTCGATCCGCGCGCACAGCTCGTCCACGCTCATCTCCTCGCGCGCGCAGACCTCCTCCAGCGCGGCCCAGGCCTCCTTTCCCAGGCGGACGGTGACGGGGCGTCCGGAGACGGCGACCCGGCGGGACACGGGCTCGTCGTTGGCGGGCTGTGGGCCGATTGGGCTGGCGGTGCTCGCCGCGGCCCTCGCCCCGTGCTTCGAGGTGTCGGTCATCTCGCTGGTCTCCAGGAACGGGGCCGTTCGCCGGCCATCTCGGCGGCCGGCCGCGCCGCGCAGGTCCGGCATCGGCCGGTTTCCCCTGCTTTGCATTCTAAGTATATCCACGAATAAACCTTCGCCGGTGATCGTGAGATCATATTAGTTCCGAGAGGAAATGTCATTACGGCAAAGAATCACAAGGGAAGTGACGTCGGAGTCTATGCGAATGCATGTGTACTCCTGGCGCCGGGGCGAGCACATCGATCGGATACCGGAATCTTCCGACACGCATGCTGCAATTATTGAAAATTATTCCAAGTTCCGACGAATGCAAGAGGGCATCCGAATGGAATTTGCGGACCCCGCCCGGAAATCTTCTTGCGTCCGCTGCGCCGTCAGGCGGCCGGCCGGGCTCTTTGCCGCCACTTCGCCGCGTGCCGGGCCGCATCGACGATCGTGCGGATGTCCTCCGGCCGGATCGGCTTGCGCAGGAAGCGGGCGCCGGCCGCCTCGACCTGGGCCTGGATGTTCGCCTGGACGTCGCCGGTCAGGACGCAGGCGGAGAACTCGGGACCGAAGCGGGTGCGCAGCACGGCGATGGCGCGCAGCCCGTCGGCGCCCCCGGGCAGCCGGTAGTCGGCCAGCACGAGGTGCGGCGCCACGCCCTCGGCGTCGAGCGCGGCCAGCGCCTCGACCAGCGACGGGGCGGCAAGGACGCGGCATCCCAGGTCCTCCAGCGTCATGCGCATCGCGGACTGGACCAGGGGGTCGTCCTCGATCAGCAGCACGGGGAAGCCGGGCTTGCCGGCTTCCCCGGCCTGGCCCGTGCCCGGCGCCTCGGTCTCTGCGCCGCCGGGCATGGGGCAGGCCGGCACCTCGATCGCGAAGCGCGAGCCGCGGCCGACGGCCGAGGCGACGTCCAGGCGGTGGCCGAGCAGGTCCATCGCCCGGCGCACGATCGCGAGGCCGAGCCCATGCCCTTCCCGGCGCTCGCGGGCGGGATTGCCGACCTGGTAGAACTCCTCGAAGATGTCGTCGAGCCGGTCGGCCGGGATGCCCGGCCCGCTGTCGTGGACCTCGATCCGGGCGAGGGCGCCGCGGCGCCGGCACCCCAGCAGGACGCGGCCGTGCTCGGTGTAGCGGATCGCGTTGGAGACGAGGTTGCGCAACGCGCGCTCGATCAGGGTCGGGTCGCTCCACACCGTCATGCCCGACCCCACGACCCGCAGCTCCAGCCCCTTGCTCGCCGCCGCCGCCCGGAAGTCGGTCTCGATCCGGGCGAACAGCGTCGCCGTATCGACGGGTTCGTGCCGGACGGTCGCGGCCCCCATGTCGAGGCGCGAGATGTCGAGCAGCGCGTTGAACAGCTCGACCATGGCGTCGAGCGACTGCTGCATCTGCGCGGCGACGGCGGTCGCGCGCGGATCGGTGATCTGGGGCCGCAGCACGCCCAGCAGCAGGCTCATCGCGTTCAGCGGCTGGCGCAGGTCGTGGCTCGCCGCCGCGAGGAAGCGGGACTTGGCGTCGTCGGCCCGCTCGGCCGCCTCCTTCGCCCGCCGCAGCTCCGCCTCGATCCGCTTGGTCTCGGTGATGTCGTTCACCAGGCCGAAATAGCCGGCGACCCGGCCGCCCTCGACGATGTGGGGCACGTAGAAGATCTGGCAGTGCCGCGTGCCGAGCGGGTCGTAGTCGACCGTGCCCTCGAACCGCGCGCTCTGGCCGCGCAGCGCCAGCTCCTGGAACGGCCGCAGCATCCGGGTCGCCTCCTCGCCCAGCAGGTCGGCCAGGCGCCTGCCGACGATGTCGTCGCGCCCGGAGTCGAAGCGGCGCGCATAGGCGAGGTTGGCGTAGCGGATCACGTCCTCGGTGTCGATATAGGCGATCGGCGCGGGCACGGTCTCGATGATCATGCGTATCCGCTCCCGGTTCAGCTCCAGCTCCTCCTGGGCGCGCTTGCGGTCGGTGATGTCGAGGCAGACGCCGATGATGCTGCGGTGCCGGCCCCGCCGGTCGCGCAGCGGCTGGCCCCGGTTCAGCCGCCAGCGGTAGCTGCCGTCGGCCGTGAGCGCACGGTACTCGTGCTCGAACGCCGTCCCCTCGCGCGCCGCGCGCCTCATCTTGTCGAGCAGGCCGGGACGGTCCTCGGGATGGATCACCTCCTGCCAGCGGTCGCCCTGCATGTCGTCGAAGCTGCGGCCGGTGAACTCCAGGGTGGGGCGGTTGACGAAGGTGGTCCGGCCCAGCTCGTCCATCAGGTAGACCATCGCCGGCAGGGCGTCGGCGATGTGGCGCAGGCGCCGTTCCCGCGTCTCCAGCGCCTGTTCGGCGCTCTTGCGCTCGGTGATGTCCTGGAACACGCACAGCAGGCCCCGGGCGCCGCCGAGATCGAGGGCGCGGCACGACACCAGCGCCCACAGCGAGGTCCCGTCGCTGCGCTCGATGCGGATCTCGATGCCCGCGGCCGCGCCGTCCCGGCCCACCGCCTCCACGAGCCGTGCCCGGTCGGCCGGATCGGCGTAGAGCTGCGAGCCGTGCATGGCGAGCAGCGCGTCGAGGTCGTATCCGACCGCGTCCCGCAGCAGCCGGTTGGCCGCCAGGATGCGCCCTTCCGCGGGCAGGGAGATCAGCGCCGGCACCGGCATCGCCTCGACGAAGGCGGCGAGGCCGGCCGGCGCTCCCGGAAGCTCCGGCGCCGCCCGCCGGCGGGCGAGCATGCCCAGGCGCAGCCTCAGCTCGCCCGGGTCGGCCGCGGCCGAGACGACGTCGTCCGCCCCGGCCGCGACGGCCGCCTCCATCGCGGCGGCATCCCCTGCGAGCGCCAGCACCGGGACCCCGGCGGCGCGCAGCGCCCGCACGGCCTCGATCCCCTCCCCGCAGGCTTCCCCCGGGACCCGCGCGACCGGGACGACGAAGACGCACGGCCCGGCCCCCGACGCGGCGAGCGCGTCGGTCCAGGCCGCCACCGTCCGGACCGATGCCGGCGGCGGTGCGGCGAGTTCGACCAGTTGCCGTCCGCGGTGCTCCCGTTCGGCGACGACGAGGATGTTCATGGCGGGCGCGGTTCCTGCAGCGAAGCGCCGGGATTGTAGCCGCCGGGACTGTAGCCCTTGTCGGGGGTCCGGTTCATCGGCCATCCCACCTATCCTGACGGCATAAGCCGGTCGGGGCGGAGCGAAAGGGGGCGGTGGCGCCGCTGGACCAGATAGAGGGCCGGCCGTTCGGTCATGTCCGTGACCACGAAGTCCAGCGTCGCCCGCCCGCCGGGCGGCACGTCGCCCAGCGCGAAGACCACGCTGTCGATGGGCTCGACGGTGATCGTCGCGCGCTCGAAGGCGTCGCTGCCGGTCTGCGCCTGCGCCTGGCTGCCCTGGCCGAAGCTGAGCCCGTCGCGCCATGGGCTCGGCACCCCCGGCAGCGCCTGGAGCTCGAGGTCGAAGCCGGGCCAGATCTGGTCCGTCGCGTTGATCGCGACCTTGCGCATGGCGAAGCCGACGACATGGCCGCTGAGGATGCGGTTGGTGCGCGGGTTGCGGGGCGTCGGATCGGGGCGGCCGCGGATCACCAGCACCGCGTCGGCGGGATCGGTGATCTCCTCGACGACGACGAACGGGTCGTCCTCGGTGCCGCTGCCGCTGGCCGACAGGATGCGGAACCCGCCGAGCTCGTCGCTGAACGTGACGCCGCCGACCGTCACAGGCTCGGCGAGGGCAGCCGGCGCGGCGGCCGGCTGGGCCGCCAGCGCCGCCGCGAGCCAACTGATCCGGAGAAGGCCGATCCGGAGAAGGCCGATCCGGAGAAGGCCGGCCCGGAGAATGAACGAGCGCATGTCCATTCGTTACCGGTCCGGCCGCTCCGACGCCAGTGATCATAGGAGGGCGCGGTCGGGGCAGGGCCGCGCGCGGCTCGTCAGGCGGCGCGAATCGAGGCGAGGAACCTGTCGATCTCGGTGCCGAGCGTCCCGGCCTCATGCGACAGCTCGCGCGCCGCTCCCAGCACCTGGGCGGATGCCGCTCCGGTATGGCCGGCGGCCTGCATCACCTGGGCCACGTTCCTCGACACTTCCTGCGTTCCCGCCGCGGCCTGCTGCACGTTGCGGGAGATTTCGCCGGTCGCGGCACCCTGCTCCTCGATGGCGGCGGCGATCGCGGCCGCGACTTCGTTGATCGAGGAGATCGTCCCCCCGATTCCCTGGATCGCGGCCACGGCCGTACCGGTGGCTGCCTGGATGGAGGCGATCTGGGCCGAAATCTCCTCCGTGGCTCTCGCGGTCTGGTTGGCGAGCGACTTGACCTCGCTGGCGACGACCGTGAAGCCCTTGCCCGCCTCGCCCGCGCGCGCGGCCTCGATCGTCGCGTTCAACGCCAGCAGGTTGGTCTGCCCCGCGATGCTCTGGATCATCTGCACCACGTCGCCGACCCGCCGGGCGGCTTCGGCCAGGCCGGACACGGTGGCGTTGGTCTGTTCCGCTTCCCGGACCGCCTGGGTCGCGACGGCGGTGGACGTGGCGACCTGCCGCGAGATCTCCTGGAGGGACGCGGCCATTTCCTCCGAGGCGGCGGCGACCGTCTGCACGTTGGCCGAGGTCTGCTCGGCGGCCGCGGCGGACGAGCCGGCTTCCCGGGTCGTCTCTTCGGCGATCTGGGACATGTCCTGCGCCGTCGCGTCCAGCTGCGTCGCGGCCGAGGTCACGGTGCGCAGGCTCTGGGAGACTGCCGTCTCGAAGGAGCGGACGAGCTGTTCGATGGTTTCCGCACGCCGCTCCCTGACGGCGCGCGCCTCGGCCTGCTCAGCCTCCATCCGTCGGCGGGCGATCGCGCCGTCCTTGAGGATCTGTACGGCGTCGGCGATGCCGCCGATCTCGTCGGCGCGGCCCCGGTCGGGCACCTCGACGTCGTAGTCCTGACCCGCCAGACGGGTCACCACGCCGCTCATGCGCAAGAGGGGGGTGACGATGCGTCGGCTGAGCACGCCGTAGAGGATCGCGAGGAAGGCCAGCGCCATGGCTGCGATGGCCGCGTGGGCGAAAAGGGTCATGGCGTCTGCCCGTTCGCGCGCGGACTCGACGAGACCCGAGGTCCGTTCGGCCAGCATCTCCTGGAAGCGCGCGACGGGCGCCGTGACCTCCGCCTTGCCCCGGTCGTAGTCGGGACCATACATGAGGCCCCGGGCCTGTTCGAGATCGCCCGCGGCGACGGCGTCCATCGCCGCCTCCTCGATCGCGATCAGCGTGTCCGACTTCCGCTTGGCCTCCTCGATCAGGTCGAGTTCCTGCCGGGGCGCCCCCAGTTCGGCAAGGCGTGCGACCACGCGGTCACGCGTCGCCGTCTCCTTCACCTCGCGCCAATAGTTGTCGAAGTGCTGCCTGTCACCGAAGATCGTGTAGCGTCGCGCCTCGTTCGTCAGGTGGTCGGAGGCGCTGGCGAGGTCGAGGGCCAGTTGCTGATATTCGGTGCGCTCCCGTTCCGCCTGCCGCTCGGCCTCGATCGCCCGATCGGCCAGGATCAGGCACGAGGCGGACAGGCAACTCAGCCCGATGGTGGCCGCATAAGCCGACTTGGTGATGGTGGATATCCGCATTTCTTGACCGATCATTGCTCAATTGCGCTTTGCAGAGACATGATCAGTCTCGGACGGACTAGGTTGTCATGACGTTAAGGGCCATCGCGACCATGCGGCCGGGCTGCCGTCCAGCCGGTCGCGCGGTGGCGGCGAGGGAGCCCAGGGAATGTCGAGGCTCTCGACGCCGGCTGCGAGCGCGCCCTGCGGGCCGCTCGCCCGGCGCGTCTCGGCGGTGCGGACCATGCCGCCCAGGATCATGTTGACGGTGTGCCCGTCGGACGCGAGCGGCAGGAACGCGATCTCGACCCGCCGGCCGCGATGGCCGGTCCAGGCCATGTCGCGCCGCTGGGCGACCGGCGTCGACGTCCGCGCCACCTCGCCCAGCGTGTCCAGGATCCAGTCGACATCGGCGCCGTAGTGTTCCTGCGAGACGGTCTCGCCGGTCAGGTCGCGCCCGCTCAGCTCCGCCAGCGCCGTTCCGATCAGGCGGTAGCGGTAGGCGAGGCCGCCGCCGCCGTAGCGCACCACGTCGAGCAGGAACAGGTGCGGCAGCAGGGCCCGCAGCTCCATCGGGTCGACGTCGCCCCGGCCGGGAAGCGCTCCGCCCCGGCGCTTGGCCGCCCAGTAGCGGCACAGCTCGACCAGCCTTCGATCCTTAAGAAAGTCCATCCCCCGCGACCTCTCTTCCAGACCGGCGGTCCGGCCCCACCGCTCCCGGCGGGCACGGCTCCCCCGATAGTGTGAGGTAATTAGATCGAGAACGAAATTGTTTTCGGCACGCGGCCTGCGGGACGGCCCGTCCGGGCTCCGGAAACGGTTGCGGGCGGCACGTTGGCCGCCCGCTCCAGATCAATCCAGTTCTGGATTCCGTTGGTCTTCGGTCAATGAAATTTATGTTCTGATTGCGTCATTCGTAGTGACGCGCTAGTCCTGCGCCGGTGGAGTCATGGATTTTACTCACCCTCCTGCTGCAAGGCTCTGGAGCCTTTCCTGCGGTGTTCCGCCTTTTGGGGCGGTGGCGTGCAGCGATCTATCCGGCTTACCTCCCTCGTTACTGGAGATGACTTCAGCATGCGCTCGCCTAACTGGGCTGTCAAGCGCCCCTATGACGAAAGGCGGGGCCGAAAATCGACGCGGACCGTCGCGAAAAGGCTGGACAAGGTCCCTCGCTCCGGCGTATCAAGCCGCTCCCTGAGACGCGGGTGTAGCTCAGTTGGTTAGAGCGCCGGCCTGTCACGCCGGAGGCCGCGGGTTCAAGTCCCGTCACTCGCGCCATTCTCCCTAGTCATAACGACCCTCGTTCGAGGGCCGCGTTCACCAGGAACAGCCCGGTCCCGACCAGGGCTGCGACCAGCGTGCCCGAGATGCGCACGTATTGCAGGTCGCTGCCGACGGCGAGTTCCAGGCGTTCGGTGACCGTGCGCGCGTCCCAGCTCCTCACGACGTCGGAAATGAAGCGGCCGATGCCGCGCCGCCAGGGCACGACCATGCGGACCGCCAGCGCCTCGACCGCGACGTTGAGCCGGGTGCGCATCACCGGGTCGGCCTCCAGGCTCGGCCCGAAGGAGCGCAGCGCGGCGGCCGCCGCCGCGCGCATGCGGCCGTCCGGCGCGCCGAGGTCGGCGAGGATCGCGCCGCGCATCTCGTCCCACAGCCGGCCGAGCCAGGCCTGGATCTCGGGCTGCTCGAGGAGCTGGCGCTTCGCCGCCTCGACCTTCGCCCGCATCGCGGGGTCGGAGCGCAGGTCCGTGGCCAGCTCCTCGACCGCCATCTCCAGGCGGATGCGCGCGTGGCTGGCGGGGTCGAGCAGTTCGGCCAGCAGGTCGCGCACGCCCTGCGTCACCGCCTTGGCCATGCGCCGGTCGACCGTGCGCGGGATCCACCAGCCGCTCCGCTCGCCGACCAGGGCCTCGAGCCGGCCCTCGTTGCGCTCCACGTAGTCCAGGGCCGCCGCGACCATCCGCTCGATCGCGGTCTGGTGGTGGCCGCCGGCCAGCAGCACGTCGAGGACGCGGCCGAGCAGCGGCGCCACCTCGACCGAACGCAGCTTTTCGCCCTGCGCCTGGACGAAGAAGTTCCGCAGCTCCCGGTCCTCGACCGAGCGGATCAGCCCGGGCAGGCTCGCGACCAGCCGGTCGGCGACGGCCTCGGCGTTGCCGGGCCGCGCCAGCCACGCCGCGAGCCGGGACGCCGGGTCGAGCGCGCGCAGCCGCGCGACCACCAGGTCGGGGTCGAGGAAGTTGCGCTCGACGAACCGGCCCAGGCCGTCGCCGATGCGGTCCTTGTTGCGCGGCACGATCGCCGTGTGCGGGATCGGCAGCCCCAGGGGGTGCCGGAACAGCGCCGTCACCGCGAACCAGTCGGCGAGCGCGCCGACCACCGCGGCTTCCGCCGCCGCGCGCAGCAGCAGGACCCAGAACCCGGGTTGGGGAACGAATTTCAAGGCGACGAACAGCAGCGCCATCAGCACCAGCAGCCCGGTCGCCAGCGCCCGGTTGCGATACAGCGCCCGCCGTGCGCCCGCGTCCGAATCGAGATCGAAGCTCATCCACCACCCGGCGCGTCGGCGCTCCACTACTGACGCGTCGGCGCCTCGCTACCGACGCGTCAGCGACCCACGGTCTCCAGTTGCGCGGCGATGGCCGGCCGGGCGGTTCGGTGCGCCGCGGCCACGTGGGTGGTTCCGTTCACGGCCCAATGGACCGCCTCGTCCAGCCGGTCGCCTTCGAGCACTCTCAACAGGCGAACCTCGCGCCGGTCGCGCCCGGTGCCCGCTTCTATCGCATAGACATGGGTCCAGGTTCCGTGGCGGCGATGGACCACCACGTAGAGCGCCTCGCACGCGTCGGCGCAGCGCCGGGTCGGCCGGAGCCGGGTCGCGGCGTGGACGGCGACGTCCCCGGGTTCGAGGACGAGTGCGGCGGGAGTGTTGGTTATCGATACGTCCGGCATGTTTATCGTTACCCTCCAAGGCCCTTGCCGAAGAGGGTTGACGCAGCAGGCACTGTCCCGTTTTGTTGCCGGAACGGCCACATCGTCTTCGCTGTCCGCGGAGACCACCACCTTGCCCGGGATGGCAGGTTGGTGTTGGGCGTCAACCCAAACTCAGGATGCGCTTAGACGTCTACACGCTTCCCGCCCGGCCCGCAAGCGATCTCGCCGGGGTGCATGCGACCGTCGGCGGCGTGCGGGGAGGGGTAGACCAATCCGTCTGGAACTTTCCCCGCGCGGGTGCGTTTCGGGACTGGCCCGACCGGGTTACCGCCGCCGGCCGCGCTACTCCGATGGAAGAATTGCGCCTCCATGCGTCCGTTCCGCCGCCTCGTTTCCCTCCGCCCCGGGGGCGCTCCCGGCCTCCTGCTCTTCGTCGCCGGCGGCCTCGGCCGGCTGCTGCGCCCGCGCGCGCGCTCCGCTGCCGCCGCCGGGCCGGGCTTGGCGGAGGTCGCAGACAACCTGCCCGGGCTGATGTACCGTCACGTGCTCCATGAAGACGGCAGCTCGTCATACCCGTTCCTGGCCGGCTGCCTGCCCGGCGTCGCGCCGGACCCCGGGGCCGGCGCGACGATGCCGGAGGCGCTGATGCGGCACATCGGCACGGCCCAGGCCGCCGCCTGGCAGTCCCTGGCCAGGGCCGGGACGGCGGCGCCGTTCCGACTGGAGCTGCCGGTCGGCGGGCGCTGGCTGCGCAGCGTGGCGCGGCTTCGCCGCCGCGGCGCCGGGCCGGCCGGTGCCGCGGAACTGGTCTGGGACGGGCTCGTCCTCGACGTCACCGACCTCAAGCAGGCCGAGGCGCGCCTGGCCGCCTCGGTGACCGAGAAGGAGGTCCTGCTCGGCGAGATCCATCACCGCGTCTACAACAACCTCCAGGTCGTCTGGAGCCTGCTGAAGCTCGAGGCGCGCGACGCCGGGCACGAGGAGGCGCGCACCCGGCTCGACCGCATCGCCAACCTGATCGCGGTGCTCGGCCGCATCCACCACCAGCTCTACGCCTCGCGGGACTTCACCCGGATCGACGTCGCGACGGAGCTGCGCCGGATCGCCGAGACGCTCGCCCTGGAGGCGGGCCGGCCGCCGCTTCCGGTCGAGGCGGAGCCGCTGCATTGCGACATCGACACGGCGGTGCCCCTCCTGCTCGTGGCCTGCGAGCTGGTCTCGGCGGCGCTGCGTTGCGCGCCGGAGGTCCTGCCGGGCGCGCCGCCGGAGATTGCCGCGGTCCGCTTCGCGCGCGCGGCCGGGGGCGAGGTCCGCCTGGTCGTCCGGTCCGCCGGCACGGTGTCGGAGTCGCTGTCGGCGCTCGGGCGCAACCTCGTCGAAGCTCTGTGCATGCAGATCGACGCCGTCGCCGTGTTCCGGCGCGGCGGCGAAGGTGGTGGCGAAGGCGGCGGTGAAGGCGGTGACGGTGGCGGCGACGGCGAAGTCGCCGCGGTCGCGATACCCGGTCAAAGGTTTGTCGACTGAGGGGGGTCTTCTGGCCTATTGTCTTTGGCGAAACGGGCAGACGTCCCCATCTTCGAGCGCATACGCCATGTCCGACAGAAATCCGAGGGAAGAGATGCCTTCACGCCTCGAGCAGCTATGCGTCGAGAAGGGTCTCAAGATGACCGAGCAGCGCCGCGTGATCTCGCGCGTCCTCTCGGATGCGACCGACCATCCCGATGTCGAGCAGGTGTATCGCCGGGCGGTCGAGATCGATCCGAAGATCAGCATCGCGACGGTGTACCGGACCATGCGCCTCTTCGAGGAGGCCAACGTGATCGAGCGGCTGGACTTCGGCGACGGGCGCGCGCGGTACGAGGAAAGCCGCGAGGAACACCATCACCATCTGATCGACCTCGAATCCGGCGAGGTGATCGAGTTCGCCAACGACGAGATCGAGCTGCTGAAGGAGAAGATCGCCCGGCAGCTCGGCTACGAACTGATCGGCCACCGGCTGGAGCTCTACGGCGTCAAGGTCAACCGCGCCAAGAAGGGCCCGGGCGGCGCCTGATCGGGGCGCCCGGGCCGGCCGGCCTCAGTCCTCGTCCCCGCCGTCTTCCGCGTCGGCCTCGATCTGGTCCGCGAGGTCGCGCAGCATGCCGATGACGTCCTCGTGGCTGGTGACTTCGACCGCCTGGTTGACCGCGGCCTCGATCATCGCCACCGAGACGTAGGCGGAGATCGGCCCGCCTTCCTGCATCGCCTGCTCCAGGTGCTTCTCGGCGATGTCGAGCGCCTTGTCGAACATGGCGGTAGCGGGGCTGTTGGACTGGTCGGACATGGAATATTCCATCGCAGAAGTTCGTGTCGGACAGCTATAACACCCCAACCGCGCCTACGGGTGCCAAATCACGTTCCAGCCCGAGGGAAAACCCGCATTGGACGACCCGACCGATCCCGCGGCCTACCGTTTCTGGACCGAGGAGCACGTGCGTTTCGCCGACCTCGACCCGCTGGGCCACGCCAACAACAACGCGATCGGGACCTTCTTCGAGGCGGCGCGCGTCGACCTGTTCGCGCGCTCGGGCAACCCCGTCTCGGGCGGCCCGCTCGGCGTCGTGCTCGCGCGCATCACGATCGATTTCCGGGCCGAGCTGCATTACGGCGCGCCGATCCGCATCGGCACCCGCGTCGTCCGGTTCGGCCGGACCTCGCTCGACGTGCGCAGCGCGATCTTCCGCGGCGACCTGTGCGCCGCGACCAGCGAGGGCGTGTGCGTGCTGATCGACATGGAGGGGCGCCGCCCCACCCCGTTCCCCGACGCGCTGCGCGCCCGGCTGGCCGAGATCGCGGGATGAGGCGCCAGGGACGGGGCCAGGGGCAGCGGCAGGGGCAGGGGCAGGGGCAGGGGCAGGGGCGGAGCGCGTCTCCCCACGGCACGCCGCACGGCGGCAAGCGGCAGGTCGAGCTGACGGTGGAGCGCATCGGCGGGCGCGGCGACGGGCTGGCGACGCTCGACGGCCGGCCGGTCTTCGTGCCCCAGACGGTGCCGGGCGACCGCGTGCGGGTGCGCGTCGAGGGCGAGCGCGCCGGCGGCCTCGCAGCCGAGGTGCTGGAACTGATCGAGCCGGGGCCCGAGCGGGTCGAGGCGCCGTGCGGGCTGTTCGGCCGCTGCGGCGGCTGCGCGCTCCAGCACCTGGACGACACCTCCTATGCGCGCCTCAAGCGCGGGCAGGTCGCGACCGCGCTCTCCAGGGCCGGGCTCGGCGACGTCCCGGTCGGCGAGGTGCTGCGCACCGCCCCGGCGACGCGCCGGCGCGCCACCTTCGCCGCGAAGCGGGCGGGCGGGCGGGTCGTGCTCGGCTTCAACGAGCGCCAGAGCGCCTGGATCGTCGACGTCGCGGACTGCCTGGTCGTCGCCCCCGCGATCCTGGCCGTGCTGGAGCCGCTGCGCGCCGTGCTGGACGCGGTCCTGGCCGACGGCCCGCCGCTGGACGTCTCGGTGACGGCGCTGGACGGCGGGCTGGACGTCCTCGTCACCGGCGGCGCCGAGCCGGGCCTCGCCGCGCGCGAGGCCTGGGCCGCCTTCGCCGACGCCGCCGACCTGGGCCGGCTGTCCTGGCGCGCGCAGGAGCGCTCGCCCGTGGAGCCGCTCGCCCATCGCCGGCCCCTGGCGGCGCGTTTCGGCGCCGTGGCGGTGCCGGTGCCGCCGGGCGTCTTCCTCCAGCCCAGCGCCGAGGGCGAGGCGGCGCTGGTCGCGGCCGCGCTGGCGGCGCTGGAGGGGTGCGGCCACGTCGTGGACCTGTTCGCCGGGGCGGGCACCTTCACCTTCCCCCTGGCACTCGCCTCCCGCGTCCACGCGGTCGAGGGCGACGAGGCGGCGTTCGGCGCGCTGGCGGCGGCCGCGCGCGGCGTGCCGGCCGTCAGCGCGCAGCGGCGCGACCTGTTCCGCGACCCCCTGACCGCGGCGGAGCTGCACCGCTTCGACGGCCTCCTGTTCGACCCGCCGCGCGCCGGCGCCGCCGCCCAGGCGGCGGAGATCGCGGGATCGCGCGTCCCGGTCGTGGTCGGCGTCTCCTGCAACCCCGGCACCTTCGCCCGCGACGCCCGCACCCTGGTCGACGGCGGCTACGCCCTGGAGGCCGTGACGCCGGTCGACCAGTTCCTGTGGTCGTCCCATGTCGAGCTGGTGGCGGTGTTCCGGAAGTAGCGCGCGGCCCGCTCAGGCGGCCGCGGTCGCACCGGGGCTGCTGCGGAACATCCCCTCGATCTCGGTCTGCGCCGCCTCCATCGCTTGGCTGCGCGCCTCCGGCCCGATGTTCAGGCCTTCGGCGCGGACGACCGAGACGTCGGTGATGCCGAGGAAGCCGAGGAACGCGCGCAGATAGGCCTCCTGGTGGTCCAGCGCCGCCTCGTGGGGCTGGCCGGCGTAGAAGCCGCCGCGGGTCGAGACGATCACGACCTGCTTGCCGCCGGCGAGCCCGACCGGCCCCTGCTCGGTGTAGCGGAACGTCCGGCCCGCCTGCGCGATGCGGTCCATCCACGCCTTGAGCTGGGTCGGGATCGAGAAGTTCTGCATCGGCGCCCCGATCACCACGGCGTCGGCCGCCAGGAACTCGTCGAGCAGCGCGTCGGTGAGCGCGAGTTCCCGCCGCTGCTCCTCGTTCAGCCCGTCGGTCTCGCGGGACCTGACGACCTTGAGCAGGTCGCCGGTGAGATGGCCGGGCGGGGCGGCGGCGAGGTCGCGCCGGACCACCTCGACGGCCGGCTCGGCGCGGCGCCATGCGTCGACGGCGGCGGCGGTCAGCGCGCGCGACGCCGAGGCGTCGCCGAGAGGGCTCGAGTCCAGGTGCAGCAGCTTCATGGTCTCTCTTCCGTGCAGGGAATGAAGGCGGCCGGGGCCGCGAAGGCTGCATTGAAGATATGAGAGGAACGACCTTCCGATTAGGTGGCCTGCATGGCACTCTGCGTTCCATTGATGGAACGATGCCGGAGACGGGCGATGCAGGACCTGAACGACCTCTACTACTTCGCCCAGGTCGTCGGGCATGGCGGGTTCGCGGCGGCCGGGCGCGCCCTGGGCATCCCGAAATCGACCTTGAGCCGGCGGGTCTCCGACCTCGAGCGGCGCCTGGGCGTGCGCCTGCTCCAGCGCTCGACCCGCCGCTTCGCCGTGACGGAGATCGGCAGCGAGTACCACCGCCATTGCCTGGCCGTGATCGCCGAGGCCGAGGCGGCGCAAGACGCGGTCGACCGGACCACCACCGAGCCGCGGGGCACGGTGCGGGTAAGCTGCCCGGTGCCCCTGCTGCACGGCCACGTCGCCGCCATGGTGTCGCGCTACCTGGCGGCCACTCCCCGGGTGCGGGTCGTGATCGAGCCGACGAACCGGCGAGTCGACGTCATCGAGGAAGGCTTCGACGTCGCGTTGCGGGTCCGGCTGCCGCCGATCGAGGACGAGGGCCTGGTGATGCGCGTGCTGGCGGAGAACCGCCAGGCGCTGGTGGCGAGCCCGGCCCTCCTGGACCGCGTCGGCCGGCCCGCCGCCCCCGAGGACCTGTCGCGGTTCGACAGCCTCGCCATGGCGCATCCCGACCACGCCTGGCACCTGTCCGGCCCCCCGGGGGAGGTCCGGGTGCCGCACCGGCCGCGGCTGGTGGTGGACGACATGGCGACGCTCCGCCAGGCGGCGCTGGACGGGGTCGGCGTGGTGCAGCTTCCCGGCTTCGTCGTCGCCGGCGACATCGCGCGCGGGACGCTGGAGATGCTGCTGCCGGACTGGTCGTCGCCGAGCGGCATCGTCCACGCGGTCTTCCCCTCGCGCCGGGGGCTGCTCCCCTCGGTGCGCGGGTTCATCGACTTCCTGGCGCACGAGTTCCGGATCGCGCCCACCTGCTGAGGCGGGCGCAGCCGGGCGTCAGTCCACCTGCAGCACCCAGGCCTTCAGGTAGGCGCTTTCCGGGAGCTGGGGGTGGACGGGGTGGTCGGGGGCGGCGCCGGCCATGCGCAGGATGCGCCCGGTGCGCCTGGCATCCGCCAGCCCGGCCGCGACCTGCTCGCCGAACAGCTCCGGGTTCATGTGGTGGCTGCACGAGGCCAGCAGCAGGAAGCCGCCCGGTGCCGTGACCGCCGCCGACAGGCGGGCGAGCTTGCGGTAGCCGCGCGCGCCGGCCGCCAGGTCCTTCTTCGACTTCACGAAGGCCGGCGGGTCCGAGATCACGACGTCGAAGCGCTCGCCGGCCTCGACCATGCGCTCCAGCTCGACGAAGGCGTCGGCCTTGCGGAACTCGCAGCGCCCCGCCACCCCGTTCGCCTCGGCGGCACGGCGCCCGTTGTCGAGCGCTCCCTCGCTGCGGTCGACCGCCACCACCGAGGCGGCGCCGCGCGCCGCACAGGTGACCGCGAAGCCGCCGTTGTAGGAATAGACGTCGAGCACGCGCGCACCCGCCGCCAGCCCGGCGACGAAGGCGCGGTTGTCGCGCTGGTCGTAGAACCAGCCGGTCTTCTGGCCGCCGGCGGGATCGGCGAAGAAGGCGAGCCCGTTCTCCTCCACCGCGACCGGTCCCTCGACCTCGCCCTTGGCGACCCGGACCTCCGAGGGCAGCCCCTCCAGCCCGCGGGCCGGCGTGTCATGGCGCAGCACGACCGCGCGCGGGTCCAGCACGTCGTCCAGCGCGCCCAGCAGCTCCGGCAGCAGCCGGTCCATGCCGGCGGAGTTCGCCTGGACGACCACGACGTCGCCGAAGCGGTCGACGACGAGCGCCGGCAGCCCGTCCGCCTCGGCATGGACGAGGCGGTGGAACGGCCGGCCGACCACGCGCTCGCGCAGCGCGGCCGCCCGCGCCAGCCGCCCGGCCAGGAACGCCCGGTCGACCGTCGCGTCCGGGTCCTGGTCCAGCACGCGGGCCGCGATCAGGGTGTGCGGGTTGAAGGTCGCGCAGCCCAGCGGCGCCCCGTTGTGCGTCACCAGGCGCACCACGCTGCCCGGCGGCACCGCCTTCGTCGTGGCGTCCATCTGGATCTCGTTGGAATAGGCCCAGGGATGGCCGTGCGCCACGCGCTTGTGGCGCGACGGCTGCATGCGGACGGTCGGTCGTTTCGGGGTGTCGTTCATGGCGGCGCAGCATAGCGGCTTGGCCGTGCCGCGCAATGGCGACGCGGCCCGGATACGCAGGGCACCGACTTGCGGTTTCGCCGCTCTCACCCTAAGGTGGTAACACTTTCCGGCTTTTACACAACGCCGTAATTTATCAATTGATAAGAACGCGGGTTATGGCTACATATGCTTCTGTAAAGGCCTATCTCGTTACGGTCCGCAGGTGCCTGGATGCCGGGCGCGTGGAACTGCTGTCGCGGCGGGAGAAGAATAGGGCCACCCTCCTGCGGCTGGAGTTCACGACCCGGTCCGCCGTTGCGGAACTCGCGCATCTTCGGCCGGAAGACTACATCGGCGGCCCGAAGGCGTCGGAGATCAACCCCAGGGGCGTCGTTTGGGAGTTCGTGCGGTCGATCAAGGATATTCCCGTCTACATCAAGCTGACGGTGAAGGAGTACGGCCCGAACGAGAACGTGCTGTGCATCTCGTTCCACGAGCCGGAGCGCGAATACGAGAAGCCCTATGCACGGCCCGACGCCGCGGACGGCGGGGAGGAGGAGTGAGGACATGACGCGGTCGCAGTGCCCGGTATGCGACTCGACCACGGGGTTCGACCGCCACGAAGCGTCGGAGACGGTGAGCGTCCGCGGCGAGGACTTCGAGGTGCGCTCGACGGCCTGGCGGTGCCGGGGCTGCGGCGAAGTCCTGGACGGGGAGGACGATCCCCTGGAACTCGCCTACGACCGGTACAGGGATGGTCACGGCATTCCCCGGGCGGCCGCGATCCGGCGGCGCCGCGAAGCGCTGGGCCTGACCCAGAAGGAGCTGGGCGACCTTCTCGGCTGGGGCAGCGTGACGCTCAGCCGCTACGAGAACGGCGCCCTTCCGAGCGAGGCGCACGGTCGGGCCCTGGCCCGGATGATGAGCGCGGCCGGCGTCGCCGACGCCATGGACGCCGCCCAGGACGCCGTTCCCGCCGAGAAGCGGCAGGCGCTCATGGACATGATCCACGACGACCTCGTCGCCGAAAGGGCCCGCAAGATGCTGGAGGCGGTGGCCGGCGGGTTTCCCGCGGGCATCGCTACCGGCCTGCGCGCCTTCTCGTCGGACAGGGCCGTAGCCGCGATGGTCGCCCTCACCGAAGGCGGTGAGTTCAAGACCAAGCTGAACAAGCTCCTGTTCTACGCGGACTTCAAGGCGTTCAAGGAACTCGGCACCTCCATCACCGGCATGAGGTATGCGCGGCTGGACTACGGGCCGGTCCCCAACAACTACAAGGACGTCCTCTCTTCCATGGAGATCATGGGCGTGATCTCCTGCGAGCCGCGAGAGGCCGGCTCGGTCGGCGGAGAGGTCGTGAAGCCCGCGCGCGCCGCCGATCCGTCCGTCCTGAGCGCCGGGGAGCGAGAGGTCATCCGGCAGGTCAAGGCCCGCTTCCGCGGCATGTCCGCCACCGAGATAGCGGCATTCTCGCACCGGGAGCGCGCCTGGAAGGAAGTCCCCAATTCCGGGCTCATCTCCTACGCCTACGCGCAGGACCTGCTGATCTGAACCGTCGGTCCGTTCCCGGTTCCGGGGCCGGTCCGGGCTTGACGCAGATCAATGCCGGCCCGTCCGGCCCGGCGCCATAGTCGCCCCGTTCGGCGAGGGTGCGTGCCCGCCCCCGAGCCTCGGGGAGACACACAATGACAGCAGCGACCCTGACCCTCGGCGAGGCCGCGGGTAGCGTGCGGCCGGCCGGCGAGGCCGTCGCCTATGACGAGCGGATCGTCCGCCAGTTCGCGATCGCCACCGTGTTCTGGGGCGTCGTCGGCTTCGCCGCCGGCGTCCTGATCGCGTTCCAGCTCGCCTTTCCGGCCCTGAACCTCGGCCTGGAATGGACGAGCTTCGGCCGGCTGCGGCCGCTCCACACCTCGGCCGTGGTCTTCGCCTTCGGCGGCTGCGCGCTGCTGGGCACGTCCCTCTACGTCGTGCAGCGCACCTGCCGCGCGCCGCTGTGGGGCGGCCCGGCGCTGGCGCAGTTCGTGTTCTGGGGCTACCAGTTCTTCATCGTGCTGGCGGCCAGCGGCTACGTGCTGGGCGTGACCCAGGGCAAGGAATACGCCGAGCCGGAATGGTACGTCGACCTGTGGCTGACCGTCGTCTGGGTCGCCTATCTGCTGGTCTATGTCGGCACGATCATCCGCCGCCGCGAGCCGCACATCTACGTCGCGAACTGGTTCTACCTCGCCTTCATCGTGACGATCGCGCTGCTGCACATCGTCAACAACCTGAACGTCCCGGTGTCGGTCTTCGGCACGGCGAGCTACCCGCTGTTCGGCGGCGTCCAGGGCGCGATGGTGCAGTGGTGGTACGGGCACAACGCCGTCGGCTTCTTCCTGACCGCCGGCTTCCTGGGCATGATGTACTACTTCGTGCCCAAGCGCGCCGGGCGGCCGGTCTATTCCTACCGGCTCTCGATCATCCATTTCTGGGCGCTGATCTTCCTCTACATCTGGGCCGGCCCGCACCACCTCCACTACACCGCGCTGCCGGACTGGGCGCAGACGCTGGGCATGACCTTCTCGGTGATGCTGTGGATGCCGTCGTGGGGCGGGATGATCAACGGGCTCATGACCCTGTCGGGGGCCTGGGACAAGCTGCGCACCGACCCCGTGCTGCGCTTCCTCGTCACCTCGGTCGCCTTCTACGGCATGAGCACCTTCGAAGGCCCGCTGATGTCGGTGAAGGCCGTGAACGCGCTGTCCCACTACACCGACTGGACGATCGGGCACGTCCATTCCGGCGCGCTCGGCTGGGTCGCCTTCGTCAGCTTCGGCGCGATGTACCACCTGTTCCCGGTGCTCTGGAAGCGCGAGCGGCTCTACTCGCTGCGCCTCGTCAACCTGCACTTCTGGATCTCGACGATCGGCATCGTCCTCTACATCACCTCGATGTGGGTCTCCGGGATCATGCAGGGGCTGATGTGGCGCGCCTACGACGAGCTGGGCTTCCTGCAGTACTCCTTCGTCGAGACGGTGGCCGCGATGCATCCCTTCTACGTGATCCGGGCGACGGGCGGCGTGCTGTTCCTCGCCGGCTCCCTGGTCATGGTCTACAACCTGTGGCGGACGGTCCGGGGCGACGTGCGCGTCGAGAAGCCCTACGCCCCGATGCCGATGCCCGCGGCCGCCGCGGCGGCCCGCTGAGCGCCGGGCAGTGGAGAGACATCCCATGGCGAACCACCCCGAGACCGGCCCCGCTCCCACCGGGCACGCCCGGATCGAGCGCAACGTGCTGCTGATGATGGTCCTGGTCCTGGTGACCGTGTCCATCGGCGGCCTGGTCCAGATCATCCCGCTGTTCACGATCGAGAGCACGATCGAGCGGGTCGAGGGCATGCGTCCCTACACCCCGCTGGAGCAGATGGGCCGCAACATCTACGTCCGCGAGGGCTGCTACAACTGCCACAGCCAGCAGGTGCGGCCGTTCCGCGACGAGGTCGAGCGCTACGGCCATTACAGCCTCGCGGCCGAGAGCATGTTCGACCATCCCTTCCAGTGGAGCTCCAAGCGCACCGGCCCCGACCTGGCGCGCGTCGGCGGCAAGTACTCGAACGAGTGGCACGTCGCCCATCTGGCCGAGCCACGCGCCCTCGTGCCCGAGACGGTGATGCCCGCGTATCCCTTCCTCGACCGGCCGCTCGACTACGACGACGTCGCGGCGCATCTGACGGCGCTGCGCCGGGCGGGCGTGCCCTACACCGACGACATGGTCGCCAACGCCGCCGCCGACCTGGAGGCCCAGGCCAGCCCGGACGCCGACCCGTCCGGCGTCGCCGCGCGCTACCCCAAGGCCCTGGTCGGGGACTTCGACGGCGACCCGTCCCGGGTCACGGAGATGGACGCGCTGGTGGCCTATCTCCAGATGCTCGGCACGCTGGTCGACTTCACCAGGCACCAGCCGTCCGACCTGCGGCAGTAGGAGGGGGAAATGGATCTCCAGGAAGTCCTAGGTTTCCTGCGCTCGTTCTGGGTCGTCTGGATGGTGCTGCTGTTCGCCGGCGTCCTCGCCTACGCGCTGTGGCCCAGGAACAAGGCCAAGTTCGACGCCGCATCCCGCATCCCGTTGCGCGACGGCGACGGTCACGAGAGGTAAGGCCATGCCGACCAAGATCGAGAAGGACGCCGTCTCCGGCGTCGGCAGCACGAGGGACGCCGTCTCCGGCGCCACGAAGGACGCCGTCACCGGCGTCGGCACCACCGGGCACGAATGGGACGGCATCGAGGAGCTGAACAACCCGCTGCCGAAGTGGTGGCTCTACGTCTTCTACGCCACCATCGTGTGGTCGATCGGCTACTGGGTCCTCTACCCGGCCTGGCCGACCGGCAGCGGCTACACCGCGGGCCTGCTCGGCTACGACCAGCGCCAGGTGCTGGCCGGCGACGTCGCTGCCGCGCGCGAGGCCCAGGCCGGCCTGCGCGCCCGCATCCAGGAGGCCTCCCTCGACGAGATCGAGGGCGACGCCGACCTGCTGAACTTCGCGATCACCGGCGGCCGCTTCGCCTTCGCGGAGAACTGCGCGGGCTGCCACGGCGCCGGCGGCGCCGGGGCCGAGGGCTACCCGGCGCTGGCCGACGACGACTGGCTGTGGGGCGGCACGGTTGACGACATCGCCCTGACGATCGCCCACGGCATCCGCTCGGGCACCGACGAGGCGCGCTTCTCGCAGATGCCGCGCTTCGGGGCCGACGGCATCCTCGACCGGGCCCAGATCTCCGCGGTCGCCGACCACGTGCTGTCCCTCTCGGCCCCCTCGGCCGCGACCGGCGGCGATGCGCCCGGTGCTGCGATCTACGCCGAGAACTGCGCCGCCTGCCACGGCGACGCGGGCGAGGGATCGCGCGAGATGGGCGCGCCCCGCTTCGACGACCTGATCTGGCTCTACGGCGGCGACAAGGCGGCGGTGGTCGAGAGCATCTCCAACGCCCGTTTCGGCGTGATGCCGGCCTGGGCGCAGCGCCTCGACCCGGTGACGATCAAGCAGCTCTCGGTCTACGTCCACACGCTGGGCGGCGGCGAGCGGTAGGCGGGCTCGATCTGGCGCGCCCCTTGATCCAGCGCCCCTTGATCTAGCGCAATGCGCGGCTGCGGCCGGCGGGACATCCTCGTCCCGTCGGCCGCAGCCTTTCGTGCGGCCGGTCCGCGGCATCGGGACCGAACCGGACATGACCACCGCCCAGACGACCATAGCCCAGATGACTGCCACCCAGACGGAAGCCGGGGAGCGCCCCGGCAGGACCGCCCTGTTCAAGGCCCGCGACAAGGTCTACCCGAAGGCCGTGCAGGGCCGGTTCCGGCGGCTGAAATGGACGGCGCTGTTCGTCCTGCTCGCGATCTACTACGTCGTGCCCTGGCTGCGCTGGGACCGCGGGCCCGACGCCCCGGACCAGGCGGTGCTGATCGACATGGCCGGGCAGCGCGCCTACTTCTTCTTCATCGAGATCTGGCCGCAGGAGGTCTACTACCTGACCGGCCTGCTGGTGATGGCGGCCATCGGCCTGTTCCTCGTCACCTCGCTGGCCGGGCGGCTGTGGTGCGGCTACGCCTGCCCGCAGACGGTGTGGACCGACCTCTTCATGTGGGTCGAGCGCAGGATCGAGGGCGACCGCTCCGCGCGCATCCGCCTCGATCGCAGCCCGATGTCCGCGCGCAAGGCCGCGCGCAAGCTGGCCAAGCACGCGGCCTGGCTGCTGATCGCGCTGCTGACCGGCGGCTCCTGGGTGCTCTACTTCGGCGACGCGCCGACCCTGGTCGCGGACGCCGCCCGCTTCCAGCTCTCGGGCACGGTCGTCTTCTTCGTCGGCCTGTTCACGGCGACCACGTATCTGCTGGCCGGCTGGGCGCGCGAGCAGGTCTGCACCTACATGTGCCCCTGGCCGCGCATACAGGCCGCGATGATCGACGAGGACAGCCTGATCGTGACCTATCAGGCCCATCGCGGCGAACCGCGCGGCGCCAAGCGCAAGGACCAGTCCTGGGATGCGCGCGGCGACTGCATCGACTGCGGGGAATGCGTCAAGGTCTGCCCGGTCGGCATCGACATCCGCGACGGCCAGCAGCTCGAATGCATCGGCTGCGGCCTGTGCATCGACGCCTGCGACACGATCATGGACCGCATCGGGCGGCCCGATGACCTGATCCGCTTCGACACCCTGGCCAACCAGGTCGCGCGCGCGGCGGGCCGGCCGCCCCGCGTCCGCCTGATGCGGCCGCGCACCGTCGTCTACGCCCTGCTGCTGCTGGTGGTGGCGGCGCTGATGGTGGGCATGCTGGTCCTGCGCCCGCGCCTGGAGATCGGCGTGCTGCGCGACCGCGCGCCGCTCTACGTCACGCTCGCCGACGGCTCGGTGCGCAACGCCTACACGCTCAAGATCTCCAACATGACGCGCGAGGCCAGGACCTACGCGCTCGGCGCAGGCGGCGTGCCCGCGGGCGCGCTGGAGGTGGTCGGCGCCGACCCGTCGGCCCTGTCCGCCCGGCCCGACCGGGTGTCCACATACCGCGTCTTCGTGACCGCGCCCGGCACCGGCCTGGCGCCCTCGACCCCGGTCGTGTTCGAGCTGCGCGACGCCCGCACGGGCGAGACCGCCCGCTACGACGCCGTCTTCCTCGCACCCGCCGACTGACGATACCGAGCAGGGACCCCGCCCATGACCATCACCACCTCCTCCTTCCCCGCACGCCCCTTCGCGCGCCGGGGCTCCTGGATACCCTGGGTCTTCGTCGCGATGTTCGCGGTGGTGCTGCTCGCCAACACCGCCATGGTCTACGTCGCCGCCTCGACCTGGACCGGCCTGGAGACGCGCGAGCACTACCGCAAGGGCCTGGAATACAACGCCGCCCTCGAGGCCGAGCGCGCGCAGGCCGCGCGCGGCTGGCAGGTCGCGGTCGACGCCCGCGCGGCCGGCGGCACCGCCCTGCTGCGGGTCGAGCTGAAGGACCGCGACGGCCGCGCGCTCGACGGTGCCGAGGTGACGGCGCTGCTGATCCGCCCGACCTCGGACGGGCACGACTTCGCCGTGGCGCTCGACGCGGCCGCGGCCGGCGTCTACGCCGCCGAGGCTACGATGCCGCTCCCCGGCCAGTGGGACCTGCGGATCGAGGCCCGCCATCCCGCCGGCGACTGGCAGTCGATCCGGCGCATCGTGGTGCAGCCGTGGGAGCAGCCGTCGGACCAGCCGGGGAGCCGGCCGTGACCGCCTGCCTGCATTGCGGCCAGGACGCGGCCGGGGCGCGGTTCTGCTGCCCCGGCTGCGCCGCCGCCTGGGAGACCGTGCGCGGCCTCGGCCTGGAGCGCTACTACGAGCGCCGGCGCCTCGATCCCGAGGTCCGGCCGCCGCGCCCGGAGGAGGGGGAGGCCGACGTCTCCGCCCATGTCCGCACCGCCCCCGACGGCACCGCGCGCCTCGACCTGATGGTCGACGGGCTGCAATGCGCGGCCTGCGTCTGGCTGATCGAGAGCGTGCTCAAGCGCAGCCCCGCGGTGCGCCACGCCCGGCTCAACATGACGACCCGGCGCCTGGCGCTGGTCTGGGACCCGGCCGGGGCCGACGGCAACGCGCTGGTCGCCTCGGTCGCCGGGCTCGGCTACCGGCTGGTGCCGTTCGACCCCGGCCGGCTCGCCGACGCCGGCGCCGCCGAGGAGCGCGGCCTGCTGCGCGCGATGGCCGTGGCCGGCTTCGCCTCGGCCAACGTGATGCTGCTCTCGGTCGCGGTCTGGGCCGGGCACGCCCAGGGCATGGGGCCGGCGACGCGCGACCTGATGCACTGGGTCTCGGCCCTGGTGGCGCTGCCCGCGATCGCCTATGCCGCGCGGCCGTTCTTCCGCTCGGCCTGGGCCGCGCTGTCGCGCCGGCGCACCAGCATGGACGTGCCGATCTCGCTCGGCGTCGTGCTGGTCTCGGCCGTCAGCCTGGCCGAGACGGTGCAGGGCCACGAGCACGCCTATTTCGACGGCGCGGTGATGCTGCTGTTCTTCCTGCTGGTCGGCCGCTACCTGGAGCTGCGCGCGCGCGGCCGGGCGCGCTCGGCGGCCGAGCACCTGCTGTCGCTGGGCGCGCGCGCGGTCACCGTGCTCGACGGCGCCGGGCACGGCCGCGTGCTGCCGCCCGACCGGGTCGAGGCCGGCATGACCGTCCTGGTGGCCCCCGGCGAGCGGGTGCCCGTCGACGGGCGCGTGCTGGAGGGCCGTTCCGACCTCGACACCGCGCTGCTGACCGGCGAGACGGTGCCGGCGGCGGCGAGCCCGGGCGACGCGGTCTTCGCCGGCACGCTGAACCTGACCGCCGCCCTGACCCTGCGCGTCACGGCGGTCGGCGAAGGCACCCTGCTGGCCGAGATCGTGCGCCTGATGGAGGTGGCCGAGCAGGGCCGCGCCCGCTACGTCGACCTGGCCGAGCGGGTGTCGCGCTTCTACTCGCCGGTCGTCCACCTGGCGGCGCTGCTGACCTTCGTCGGCTGGATCGGCTTGATGGAGGCACCCTGGCAGGCGGCGCTGCTGCACGCGGCGGCCGTGCTGATCATCACGTGCCCCTGCGCGCTGGCGCTCGCGGTGCCGGCGGTGCAGGTGATCGCGAGCGGCCGCCTGATGCGCCAGGGCGTCCTGCTGAAGTCGGCGACCGCGCTGGAGCGGCTGGCCGGGATCGACACCGTCGTCTTCGACAAGACCGGGACTTTGACCGAGGGACGGCCGGTGCCGGTGCTGGACGGCGTCGATCCGGCCGACCTCCGCCTCGCCGCCTCGCTCGCCGGTGCCAGCCGCCACCCGCTCGCCCGCGCGCTGGCGCGCGCCGCCGGCGACGTGCCGGTGGCGTCGGGGGTGGTCGAGCAGCCCGGCGCCGGCCTCGTGCTCGCGGCACCCGGGGGCGAGGTCCGCCTCGGCAGCCGCCGCCATGTCGGCCTGCCCGAGGACGCCGGCGGACCGGAAGGCGGGGAGGGCGGGGCCGGGCCGGAGTTCTGGCTGTCCGCGCCCGGCCGGGCCCCGGTCCGCTTCGCCTTCACCGACGCGCCGCGCGCCGATGCCGCCGCGGTGGTCGGGGCCCTGCGCGCGCGGGGCCTGCGCGTCGTGCTGCTGTCGGGCGACCGCGTCCCGGCCGTGCGCGCGGTCGCGCAGACCCTCGGCATCGCCGACTGGCACGCCGCCTGCGACCCCGCGGCCAAGGTCGCGGTGCTGGAGCGGCTGGCGGCCGGGGGGGCTCGCGTGCTGATGGTCGGCGACGGCCTCAACGACGCCCCGGCGCTCTCGGCGGCGCTGGTGTCGATGTCGCCCTCGACCGCGGCCGACGTCAGCCAGACCGCGGCCGACGTCGTGTTCCAGGGCCACCGCCTCGCCCCGGTCGCCGAGGCGGTCGAGGTCGCGGCGCGCGCCGACCGGCTGGTGCGCGGCAACTTCGCGCTGGCCCTGGTCTACAACCTGCTGACCGTGCCGCTGGCGGTGGCCGGCTTCGTGACGCCGCTGGTGGCGGCGCTCGCGATGTCCTCCTCCTCGCTGCTGGTGATCGCCAACGCCCTGCGCCTCTCCCGGCGCCGGGCCCGAACGGACGAGACCGATGGACGTTCTGCTCTACCTGATCCCGATCGCGCTGTGCCTCGGCCTGCTGGGGCTGGTGGCGTTCCTGTGGGCGCTGCGGTCCGGGCAGTTTGACGATTTGGACGGGGCGGCCCACCGCATCCTGTTCGACGAGGACGAGCCGGCCCCGGTTGCGCCCCTCCCCGCGCGCGGCGACAATGGCCGCGCGCACGAGGCAGGGGAGGGGACATGGAAGGCGCGATCGGCCCGGGGCCGCGCAACCTGATCACCGACGTCGACGGCATCGCCGTCGGCAACGCCGAGGCGGCGTCGGTGCGCTCGGGCGTCACGGTCGTGCTGCCGGACCGGCGCGCGGTTGCGGCGGTCGACGTGCGCGGCGGCGCGCCCGGCACGCGCGAGACCGACGCCCTCGACCCCGCCTGCCTGGTCGAGGCGGTGGACGCGGTCGTGCTGTCCGGCGGCTCGGCCTTCGGGCTGGACGCGGCGCAGGGCGCGATGCTGTGGCTCGCGGCGCGGGGCCGGGGCTTCCGGGTCGGCCCGGCGGTGGTGCCGATCGTCCCGGCCGCGATCCTGTTCGACCTCGCGAACGGCGGCGACAAGGCCTGGACCGGCGGTGGGACCGGCGGTGGGGCAACCGAGCCCCCTTACCGCGCCCTTGGCGGGGCGGCCTGCGACGCGGCGGGCCGGGACTTCGCGCTCGGCAATGCCGGGGCCGGGCTGGGCGCCAAGGCGGGCGGTCTGAAGGGCGGGCTCGGCAGCGTCTCGGCCGTCGCCGCCGACGGGCTCCAGGTCGGGGCGCTGGTCGCGGCCAACCCGGTCGGCCACGTCGCGATGCCGGGCACGGGGACGTTCTGGGCCTGGCCGTTCGAGATGGCGGGCGAGCTGGGCGGCCAGCGCCCGCCGGCCGCCGCACCCCCGCCGGGCGCCGGGCTGGAGCCGCCCCGGGCCTCGGCCGCGATCGGCGCCAACACGACGCTCGGCGTCGTCGCGACCAACCTGCGCCTGACCAAGGCGGAGGCGCGCCGGGTCGCGGTGATGGCCCAGGACGGCTACGCGCGCGCGATCCGCCCGGTCCACACGCCCTATGACGGCGACACGGTGTTCGTGCTTTCCACCGGCACGCTCGACCTCGACGCCCCGCGCCCCGAACTGCTCTACCGCGTCGGCGCCCTGGCCGCCGACTGCGTTGCCCGCGCCGTCGCCCGCGGCGTGTTCGAGGCCGAGGCCCTGGGCAGGTTCCCGGCCTACCGCGAGCGCTGGAGTGCGGCGTTCGGGGCGTGAATCACCGCCGAAGGCGCTCCAGGATCTGCTGCCTGTGGTCCGCGCCTCCGAAGAACACGGCCAGGACCCTGACCTCGGCCTGCGCTTCGTCGACCTCGAAGTAGAAGATGAACCGTCTGCTGGTCACGGTGCGGATGCCGGGCCGGATCTCCGGGTGCTCGGTCCCCCGATGGGGATGGACCTCGAAGCTCCGCATGTAGGCGAGGGCCTCTTCGATGCGCTCGGCCGCCCGCTCCGAAGCGCTCTCCGGGTCGTCCCCGAGGCCTTGATAGGTCCGGACGAGGTATTCCTCGACGAGATCGAGGTCGCGCGTGACCTGCGCCGCGCGGCGGACCCTATGGCGCTGCACGCGTCTTTCTCTTCCGCTCCAGCATCGCACGGGTCTCCGCCTCGCCGACGTCGAGATCGACGAAGTCCCCCGTGCGGCGCCGGTCGATCAGCGCCCGCAGGGCGGCGACCTCCGCATCGCGCATTTCGGCGTCGCGCCGCAGCATCTCCAGCCCGCGTTGGAGGACCGCGCTGAGGCTCGGGTACTGCCCGGCCTCGACGAGACTGCGCGCATAGGCCTCCTGCTCGTCGGTCAGCGAGATCGAGGTCTTCACGGTCATGGTCACCTCCTGCCGAGTCAGGTACTACTGGGTAGCACCAATATCAAGGCCCGGTAGGCGGCGGGTGCTGAAACGAAGAAAGGGCATGCCGGCCGTGCCGGCATGCCCTTGGAAATCCGCCAACCGGTCCTTGGCTACGCGATACTCCCTCCCTACGAGGTCGGCCTCGCGTCACGGCGCTTGCCCGGGCCTGTACGGCCGAAGCCGCACTTGATGTTTTCGGACCGTGAGGCGCACGCACGGTCCAGCTTGCGCTTGAAAGCATAAATGGCTCCTTCGCGGCGGAGCGTCAAGGGAAAAGCGGTCCCAGGAGAGCCAGCCCGTCCAGCCGCCGGGGTCGGAAATAGCGCCTGCAGAGATCCGCTGCACATATGATCGTCGTTCCGGATGCCAGTAGGTCGTCGACGACTATGATTTTGCTTCCGTGCGGCAAACGGGCGTCGGGATCTACGAGAACCGGGGTGAAGTACCTTCTTGCCTTGGCGTCGACATCTTTCATTGCGAAGAGCCGTGAAGGTAGTGCTCCACGTAGTTTGCCCAGGGCATGTTTGTAGGCCTGCTGGTCGCGCCTGCTTATCAAGGCGGGGTCGGGGGCTGAAGCCAGTGCTTCGGCGATGGTCGGCTTGCGAAGAATGTCGGCGATAACGGCCGTCGGGCCGAGCCGGTGCCGAAGGGATTTCGCAACCCGCCGCGGAATTCCCTTGGATGAAGGTATGGGAACGATGATGTCGTACTGGCCGGGTTCGACAGTTTTTCGGACGATCCATGCCGCGCGGCGATGCAGTTGCCGGATGTCGCCTATACCGATCGTGTAGCCGTGAGTGCCCTTCAAGGCATAGATCAGCGGATTGCCGTCGTTGCGCGCGTCCCCGATCCTGGTCCGCGAGAATACGCAATGCACCAGCGTCGGGCCGAAGCGCACGACCTGGGCCGCCTGTTCCTTGGAGGTGATGACGCGGCGTTCGTGCCGATCATTCAGCGACACGAGCTTCGTGTCCGAGACGTCGATGCCCAACGGGCGCTCCTTTTGGCGAGTTGCCGCAGGTCTACCACTTCGGGTCTTGCATTCAATAGCATTCAGATCCCGTAGTACCCGGCTCCGGTCCTTCTTTCCCCTCCGCATGACGCCCGCCCCCATTCGCCTGTTGCAGGAACGCGCCCGGCCGGGAAGGATGCGGTACGACGGCAAAGTGCTAGGGGAACGAGGATGATCAAGACGCGCGCGGCTGTGGCGTGGGAGGCGAAGCGCCCGCTGGAGATCGAGGAGGTCGAGGTCGCGGGGCCGAAGCCCGGCGAGGTGCTGGTGCGCATCGTCGCGACCGGGGTGTGCCACACCGACGCCTATACGCTGTCCGGCACCGATCCCGAAGGGATCTTCCCGGCGATCCTCGGCCACGAAGGCGGCGGCATCGTCGAGGAGGTCGGGGCGGGCGTCACCTCGGTGGCGCCGGGCGACCACGTGATCCCGCTCTATACGCCGGAATGCGGCCAGTGCAAGTTCTGCCGCTCCGGCAAGACCAATCTGTGCCAGGCGATCCGCGCGACCCAGGGCAAGGGGCTGATGCCCGACGGCACGACCCGCTTCTCCAGCAAGGGCCGGCAGGTCTTCCACTACATGGGCACCTCGACCTTCTCCGAGTACACGGTGCTGCCGGAGATCGCGGTCGCGAAGATCCCCAAGGAGGCGCCGCTCGAGAAGGTGTGCCTGCTCGGCTGCGGCGTTACGACCGGCATCGGCGCCGTGCTCAACACCGCGAAGGTCGAGCCCGGATCGACGGTCGCGATCTTCGGCCTGGGCGGCATCGGCCTGTCGGCGATCATCGGCGCCGGCATGGCCAAGGCGTCGCGCATCATCGGCATCGACGTCAACCCGTCGAAGTTCGAGATCGCGAAGCAGCTCGGCGCGACCGACTGCATCAACCCCCGCGACCACGACCGCCCGATCCAGGAGGTGCTGGTCGAGCTGACGGACGGCGGCGTCGACTATTCCTTCGAATGCATCGGCAACGTCCAGGTGATGCGCGCCGCGCTGGAGTGCTGCCACAAGGGCTGGGGCGAGTCCGTCATCATCGGCGTCGCCGGCGCCGGCCAGGAGATCGCCACCCGGCCCTTCCAGCTCGTGACCGGGCGGGTCTGGCGCGGCTCGGCCTTCGGCGGCGTGCGCGGCCGCTCCGAGCTGCCGGGCTATGTCGAGCGCTACATGAACGGCGAGTTCGAGCTCGACACCTTCATCACCCACACCATGGGGCTGGAGGACATCAACACCGCCTTCGACCTGATGCACGAGGGCAAGAGCATCCGCTCCGTCGTCCTCTACGGCCGTAGCTGAACGGGGCCGCAGCTGAACGGGGCCGCCGGACCGGGGCCGCTGAACAGGAGGGAACCATGACCGACGAGGCGACCCTCGTCTCGGCGAACAGGTGCTTCGGCGGCCGGCACGAGCGCTGGCGCCACCGCTCGCGCACGCTCGGCTGCGACATGGTGTTCGCGGCGTTCCTGCCGCCGGGTGCCGCACCCGGCGCGCCGGTCCCGGTGCTGTACTGGCTGTCGGGCCTGACCTGCACGGACGAGAACTTCATGCAGAAGGCCGGCGCCCAGCGCCTCGCGGCCGAGCTCGGCATCGCGATCGTGGCGCCCGACACCAGCCCGCGCGGGTCCGGCGTGCCCGGCGACCCGGAAGGGGCCTGGGACTTCGGCCACGGCGCCGGCTTCTACGTCGATGCGACCGAGGAGCCGTGGGCGCGCCACTACCGCATGCACGACTACGTCGTGAACGAGCTGCCGATCCTGGTCGAGCGGCTGTTCCCGGTCACCGACCGCCGCTCCGTGTCCGGCCATTCCATGGGCGGGCATGGCGCGCTGGTCGCCGCGCTGCGCAACCCCGGCCGCTACCGCTCGGTCTCGGCCTTCGCGCCGATCGCGAACCCGGCTTCCGTGCCCTGGGGCGAGAAGGCGTTCGGCCGCCTGCTCGGCCCCGACCGGCGGCGCTGGGCGGAATGGGACGCCTGCGCCCTGATCGCGCGCGCGGCCGAGCGCCTGCCCCTGCTGGTCGACCAGGGCGACGCGGACGCGTTCCTGGAGACCCAGCTCCGCCCCGAAGCGCTCCGGGCCGCGGCCGGTGCGGCGGGCCATCCCCTGACCCTGCGCCTGCAGCCCGGCTACGACCACAGCTACTTCTTCATCGCCACCTTCATCGACGACCACCTCCGCCACCACGCCGCCGCCCTGGCGGCGTGAGC